>NZ_DAITON010000001.1:0-57612 GCF_036834105.1 Anoxybacillus sp.
CACCTGTAAATGTCGCTAACGTTTGCTCCGTTCCTAAAATCGGATAACCGAGCGGGTGATTACCGTAACTCGCTTTGCTCAATAAGTCATGAACGAGATCATCCGGTGTATCTTCGTACATTTTAATTTCTTCGAATACAACATTTTTTTCCTTTTGTAACTCATCATCTACAAACGTAGAGTGGAAAAACATATCCGCTAATATATCTAAAGCAAACGATGCGTGCGTATCTAATACTTTGGCATAATAGCACGTATATTCTTTTGATGTAAAAGCATTGACTTGACCGCCTATACGGTCAAACGATTCCGCAATATCGCGCGCTGAACGTGTCTTCGTCCCCTTGAAAAACATATGTTCAAGAAAGTGTGAAATCCCATTGTTTTGTTCATTTTCATTGCGTGATCCGGTGCCGATCCAAATTCCGATGGCTACTGATCTTACCGTTGGAATATGTTCGAGTACAACTCTTACCCCGTTTTGACACGTATATGTTTTAATCAATTCCCTTCCTCCTACTTTTTACAATTCTTTCCTCACTCAATAATGTAGACACATTGTCAATTTCATATTCTTGTTTTTGTAACGATTGAATTAACGGCTCTAACGCTTTCACTGTTGATACAGTCGGGTGCATTAAAATCATCGCCCCATTATGCACTTTCGATGTTACTCGTTCCACTATAACAGATGGGGACGGTTTTTGCCAATCAATTGTATCAACTGTCCACAAAATGGTATACATCCCGAGTTCATGGGCAATATGAACAACATCGTCACGATAACTCCCGCTTGGCGGTGCGAAAAACCGTGGCTTGATTCCTGTCACCGCTTCAATCGCATCGTTTGTTTTAACCATTTGTTCTCGAATCGCTTGTTTACTCATCATTTTTAAATCCGGATGGTTATAGGAATGATTGCCTATTTCATGTCCTGCATCTACAATCATTTTTACAAGTTGTGGATTCTCTTTCACCCAGCGCCCTTCTAAAAAAAACGTTGCTCGAACGCTGTATTTTTCAAGAATACGTAGCATGTCCGGGATATGTTCACTTCCCCAAGCAACATTAATTAAAAAGGAGACCATCGGTTTATCTGGATGTCCCCGATAAATAGGAGATGGTGGCAAATCAGGCAAATGAACGGTAGGTGATACTTGTTTATACACGAGCTGTTGCTCGGAAAATGTTCCGCTTCGTTTCATTTGTTCATACGATGCCTCAACATCTACTTCTAGTCCGTTGTATCCTGGAATGGCCTTCCAAACACGATCGACTTTCGCATTTTGTGCCGGAATGCTATATTGTTTTGCACGTTCCACAATTTGAATATATAACGGATCGCTTTGTTTCGTCGCTGCTATATGCCGTAATTCATAAATATATGTTGTCGTCCACGGATTTTGCACAACGATGGACGCCACACATACGATGATCGCTAAAAAAATCGCTCGCTGCACGCTTTGTTCCCTCCTTTTCTAATAAAGAGGGTATGTATAAAAAGGACAAGGTAGAACGAGCGCAAAAAAATTTTACACACAGCAAAGAAGCCAAGGGGAGGCGAACCCAAGGCTCCATTTTTATTGCTCTACTTCTTTTTGATCGCGCAATACGGCTTTACGCGATAAGTTTACGCGGCCTTGTTTATCGATTTCCGTCACTTTCACTAAAATTTCATCGCCGATGGAAACGACATCTTCCACTTTTCCTACCCGCTCCTCCGCTAGTTCCGAAATGTGGACAAGACCATCTTTTCCGCTAAACAATTCGACAAACGCTCCGAATTTTTCAATTCGTTTGACTTTCCCTAGATATACTTGTCCTACTTCCACTTCACGAACGATATCTTCAATGATCTTTTTCGCCTTTTGGTTCATTTCTTCGTTCACAGACGAAATAAAAATTGTACCATCTTGTTCAATATCAATTTTTACGCCAGTCTCCTCAATAATCTTGTTAATTTGTTTGCCGCTCGGACCGATGACGTCGCGAATTTTATCTGGATTAATTTGCATCGTTAAAATTTTTGGCGCATATTTTGATAGTTCTTTGCGTGGCTCGCTGATCGTTTGCATCATATGTTTTAAAATTTCAAGGCGACCTTTGCGTGCTTGCTGCAACGCTTCCTCTAAAATCTCACGCGATAAACCTTTAATTTTAATATCCATTTGCAAAGCGGTGACGCCTTTTTCCGTTCCAGCCACTTTAAAATCCATATCGCCTAAATGGTCTTCCATCCCTTGAATATCCGTCAAAATTGTATAGTGCTCTCCCTTTTTCACAAGACCCATAGCAATTCCAGCAACTGGAGCTTTAATCGGTACACCAGCATCCATCATTGCCAACGTGCTTGCGCAAATGCTCGCTTGAGATGTTGAACCGTTTGATTCTAGCACTTCGGATACAAGACGGATTGTGTATGGAAACTCTTTTTCAGATGGGATAACCGGTTCAAGCGCACGCTCACCAAGCGCTCCATGTCCAATTTCACGGCGCCCCGGTCCGCGCATCGCTCCTGTTTCCCCAACTGAAAATGGCGGGAAGTTGTAATGGTGCATAAATCGTTTTGTCTCTTCAATGCCGAGCCCATCTAAAATTTGCACATCACCAAGTGCGCCGAGCGTACATACGCTAAGTGCTTGTGTTTGACCGCGCGTAAATAAGCCGGATCCGTGCGTGCGTGGTAAAAGTCCAACCGCTGAGGAGAGTGGACGTATTTCATCTACTTTTCGTCCGTCTGGGCGCACTTTCTCTTCCGTAATTAAACGGCGCACTTCTTCTTTGACAAGTTTATATACAATCTCTTTTACTTGCTTTATTGTCTCTTCATCTGCTTCTTGTTCCTCATACGCAGCAACAACATCGGCTTTTAATTGTTCAATCGCTGCTTCACGTGCTAATTTTTCAGGCACTTGTACAGCCCGTTTGATTTCGCCCTCGACACGAGCGCGAATGTCTGCTTCAAGTTGGGCATCGAGCTCATAAAGAACGACTTCCATCTTTTCTTTACCGACTTTTGCTGCAATGTCTTCTTGAAATGCGATTAACCGCTTAATTTCCTCATGACCAAACATGATTGCTTCAAGCATCACTTCCTCAGGTACTTCATTCGCCCCTGCTTCAACCATGTTAATCGCATCTTTCGTCCCTGCTACAACAAGGTGCATATCGCTTCGTTCCATTTGAGCAACCGACGGATTAATGACAAATTCTCCATCGACACGACCAACTGTTACTCCTGCGATCGGTCCTTCAAACGGAATATCAGAAACAGTTAACGCAAGCGAAGAACCGAACATAGCGGCCATTTCTGGCGAGCAATCTTGATCGACGCTCATGACCATGCTGACGACTTGCACTTCGTTACGAAACCCTTCAGCAAATAGCGGACGAATCGGGCGGTCGATTAAGCGACTAGCTAAAATCGCTTTTTCGCTCGGACGTCCTTCACGTTTAATGAATCCCCCTGGAATTTTACCGACAGCATATAAACGTTCTTCATAGTTGACTGTTAAAGGAAAAAAGTCAACACTTTTTGGCTCTTTCGATGCTGTTGCTGTACTTAATACGACCGTATCCCCGTACCGTACTAATACCGCACCGTTTGCTTGTTTCGCTAATTCACCGATTTCAACGGTTAACGGTCGACCTGCCCAGTCGATCGAAAACACATGTTTTTCATGTTCCATATAAACCGAGTACCCCTCTCTATGTACAAATCAAAAGTTACGTTTGTTTTAGTATAATCAAATATCGGTGCAAATACTAATAAAAAGCGGGAATGCTCCCGCTTTTTACTTATCGGCGTAATCCGAGTTTGTTAATCAATTCACGATAACGGTTGACATCTTTGTTACGTAAGTACGTAAGTAAGTTACGACGACGACCAACCATTTTTAAAAGACCGCGACGAGAATGATGGTCTTTGCGATGAACGCGTAAATGTTCGTTCAAGTTGTTAATTTGCTCAGTAAGGATAGCAACTTGTACTTCTGGAGAACCTGTGTCAGTTTCGTGAATTTTGAACTGGTTGATGATCTCGTTTTTACGCTCTTGTGTTAATGCCATCCTTGTTCACCTCCTCTTTTTTCAACCCCAATTACCGAGCAAACGCCGGTGACTCGTATTGCCCAGCAATGGTTAACATACACTAAATAGAATACATGTTTTTCCGATAAAATGCAAGGGGATTTTGAAAATATTCGCGTGCAGCTTGGGCATCGCGATGAATTTGTTCCACAAGTTCATGAACAGAAGAAAATGCTCGTTCATCACGCAATCGTTTATGCCATTGGATAGACACATTTGCTCCATAAATGTCTGTCGAAAAATTAAACAAATGTACTTCAATCGTTGGTTCGTCCCGTCGTACTTGAAACGTCGGTTTATATCCGACATTGCATACGCCTTCCCACGTTTTTTCATCAATCGTGACCGTTACCGCATATACGCCGATGCGTGGGATAATGTAGTCATCGTCAAGTGCAATATTGGCCGTTGGAAATCCGATCGTCCGCCCACGTTTGTCTCCGTGAACGACTGTACCTGTAACTTTATACCATCTTCCAAGCAGATGCGGCAATTGCTCGACATCTCCTTGAGCCAATCGTTGCCGAATGTATGTCGAACTAATTTTTTCTTCACCAAACGTTTGTTTCGGAATGACTGTTTGGGTAAATTGTTCACGGGAATGAAACGGCAACGTTTCCATCGTTCCTTTTCCGAGACGACCGTACGTAAAATCAAAACCTGCCACAACATGCTTTACGCCAAGTCCGATGATGTATTCATCTACAAACTGTTGTGGTAACAAATGAGCAAATTCAGCGGTAAATTCAACGACGTATAAATAATCCACACCAAGTTTTGCGATTTGTCGCTCTTTTTCTTTTAACGGCGTAATGAAACGAACATGTTGCTGTGAGCGTCCGAGCACAACAGACGGATGCGGATGAAACGTCATGACGGCGCTTTTATATTCGTGACGGTCAGCTATTTGCTTCGCCGTTTCGATCACTTTTTGATGTCCTAGATGAACACCGTCAAAATAACCGAGCGCCATAACGAGCGGATGATCGTTTTTTTTATGTAACGGATGAGACAGCCAAATGGTTTTCATCGTTTTCACCTACAATACTTTTAAAGGTTTCATATAACTTCGCTTCGTCGGATGAGGCATATAAATCGCTAACGCTTCCCCACATGCATTCAACATTAACATACGTTCAGGCATAGAAGATGGAGCAAGAAGAAGCGCACCGTTTTTTACTTTTTTCTCTTCTTCCGTATTTACTACATATGTCGGCATATGCGCTAACGCACGTTCAATCGGCCATAATAACGCATGAACATTTCCTTCTTCTATATGACGTTCAATTTGTTCAAACGTCACACATTGTTCAAGTGTGAATGCCCCAGATGCCGTGCGAACGAGATGCGACATGTGCGCTGGGTAACCGAGCTTTTCACCCATTTGAACGGCGAGCGTACGTACGTACGTCCCTTTGCTGCATGTAACCCGAAAGCGAAAAGAAATGCGCTCTCCCGTAAAAACGGTTCGTTCGTCGAGCAGCTGCAGCTCGTGAATGTACACCATCCGTTTCGGGCGCTCTACTTCCATGCCAGCACGGGCATATTCGTATAACTTTTTACCATTCACTTTTACCGCTGAATACATCGGTGGCACTTGTTCAATTTCCCCCGTGAGCTGAGCAAATACACGTTCAATGTCACGGCGGAAGATGGGACGTTCGATCTGCTTCATGCAGACGACATCACCCGATGCATCTTCTGTTGTCGTCGCGATGCCTAACGTCGCTTCCCCTTCATACGTTTTTCGCTCCGCCGTTAATAGCTCAACAATTTTTGTCGCTTTTCCAATGCAAATCGGCAATACGCCCGACACGTCAGGATCGAGCGTTCCTGTATGACCAACTTTTTTTGTTTGGAATAACTTACGAATGCGCATGACACAATCATGTGACGTCACGCCAGCAGGTTTATGTAACAATAACACTCCGTCCATCGCTTCACCTCTAAAAATAGCGGAAATGGATAGACGCACGTCTATCCATTATTCTTCTTTATGTTCTTTTTCTTCGGAAATTTGTTTAATTAAACTTTCGATTCGTTGTCCGTAATCGATCGTTTCATCAATTTCAAAGTAAATTTCTGGCGTTTTGCGCAAACGAATACGTTGCCCAATTTCCGAACGGATGAAGCCTGTGGCTTTCGCTAATCCTTTTAACGTATTTTTCTTTTGCTCTTCATCACCAAGAACAGAAATATATACTTTCGCCTGCTGCAAATCGCCTGTCACCCGAACATCTGTAACAGTAACAAAACCGATGCGCGGGTCTTTCAGTTTGCGCCCAATAATATCGCTTAATTCTTTTTTCATTTGTTCGCCTACACGTGTGGCTCGCAAACTCATGATCATCACCTCAATTAAAACCACTCAAATGTCGTAACCGTTCGCTCAATTTCTGGAAACGAATCAATAAATTGTAGCGCCCGGTGCAATTCTTGTTCCGTTGCGGTTCGCTCAGCTGTAATGGCTACGATTCCAAGCTTCGTTCGTTGCCATACGTTTTGATAATCGACTTCGGCTACGGATATATTATATTTTTGTTTAAGCCGTGTGACAACACGTTGCAACACGGCTCGTTTTTCTTTTAATGATTGGACGTCGTAAATGATGCATTCGCATTCGACGTATCCGATCATTTCCGCTCAACTTCTTGCATAACATAAGCTTCAATGACGTCGCCTTCTTTAATATCATTAAAGTTTTTAATCGTGACGCCGCATTCGTATCCTTGGGCAACTTCTTTTACATCGTCTTTGTAACGTTTTAGTGTGTCAATTTGCCCTTCATACACGACAATGCCTTGACGAATGAGACGAACGCTGCTGTCGCGCGTAATTTTTCCATCTGTCACATAACAACCAGCGATCGTACCAACTTTCGATACTTTAAACGTTTGTCGAACTTCTGCTTGACCGATGACTTTTTCTTCATACTCCGGATCGAGCATTCCTTTCATCGCCGCTTCAATTTCTTCAATCACTTTATAAATGATGCGATGGAGACGAATGTCCACTTTTTCCGCTTCCGCCACACGTTTCGCATTTGCATCTGGGCGAACGTTAAAACCAATCACAATGGCGTTCGATGCCGATGCAAGCATAATGTCGTATTCTGTCACTGCGCCCACGCCAGAGTGAATGATTTTAACGCGCACACCTTCGACTTCAATTTTTTGTAACGCAGCGACGAGCGCTTCAACGGAACCTTGTACATCCGCTTTCACGATGATGTTGAGCTCTTTCATTTCGCCTTGCTTAATTTTTTCAAATAAGTCATCTAAGCTGACGCGCGCTTTCGCACTTCGCTGTTGCACAATTTGTTTTTGTGCACGTGCTTCACCAATTTGACGAGCTTTTTTCTCATCTTCAAACACCATAAAACGATCGCCTGCTTGCGGCACTTCGTTTAGCCCTGTAATTTCAACCGGTGTAGACGGACCCGCCTCTTTGACGCGACGACCGAGGTCATTCGTCATCGCTCGTACACGTCCGTACGTATAACCGACGACGATTGGATCGCCGACGCGCAACGTACCTGATTGTACGAGAAGCGTCGCCACTGGACCGCGTCCTTTATCTAATTTCGCTTCGATCACTGTTCCTGTCGCACGGCGGCTTGGATTTGCTTTTAATTCTTCCATTTCGCTAACAAGCAAAATCATTTCAAGTAAATTGTCAATTCCTTCGCCTGTTAGAGCGGATAGTTTACAATAAATTGTATCGCCACCCCATTCTTCCGGAACGAGCTCATACTCCATTAACTCTTGCATGACGCGATCTGGATTTGCTGTTGGCTTATCGATTTTATTGACTGCCACGATAATTGGAACGTTTGCCGCTTTCGCATGGTTAATCGCTTCAACGGTTTGTGGCATGACCCCATCATCCGCTGCGACGACGAGAATGACAATGTCCGTCACTTGCGCTCCACGTGCGCGCATTGTTGTAAATGCTTCGTGACCAGGTGTATCTAAAAACGTAATTTTTTTGCCGTTGACAACGACTTGGTACGCACCGATATGTTGCGTAATGCCGCCCGCCTCTTGTTCTGTTACTTTCGTGTGGCGAATCGAATCAAGCAACGTTGTTTTTCCGTGGTCAACGTGCCCCATGATCGTTACGACTGGCGGACGTTCAACTAAATCTTCTGGATTGTCGACGATTTCAATCGTTTCGAATTCTGTTTCATCGATCGTTACTTTTTCTTCTACTTCCACACCGTAATCGGAGCAAATTAACTCGATCGCATCTTTGTCTAAGTCTTGGTTAATTGTCGCTGGAATGCCGAGCAGAAATAGCTTTTTAATAATTTCTGACGGCTGTTTCCCTAATTTTTTCGCTAGTTCGGCGACCGTTAATGAACCTTCGAACGTCACTTTTTTCGGAAGCTCTTTTTCCTTTTTCTTTTGCACTTCTGGCTGTGGAGCTGGCTGAGGCTTTTGTTTTTTATTTTTTTTGTTATTGAAAATTTTCTTTTCTTTTTGTTGGATTTGCAAGTCGTGTTTTTTCCCTTCGCGATTTTTTACTACTGCTTTTTTAATTGGCACTTTCTTTTGAATGACTGTATCGTCATCTTCTTCAAACTGTTCTAAAACAGGTTTTTTTGCTGGTTGCTTCTTCTCTTCCTTTATCGTTTCTTGTTTTAGCTCTTGCTTTTGTACTAGTTTAAATGAACGATCTAACTTTTCAACAACATCGGCTTCAATCATCGTCATATGGTTTGATACGTCAATATTCATTTCTTTTAATTTATGGATCACATCTTTACTGGACACATTATGTTTTTTGGCATATTCGTATACACGCATTTTTGACATACATTCACCCCCAAAATGTTAGAGCATCGTTTTGAGCTTTTGTGCGAATCCTTCATCCGTAATCGCCACAACGACTCGTGCTCCTTTTCCAATCGCCCCACCTAATTCATAGCGATTGTCTACATAGCAAAGCGGAACGCGGTAAAACGCACATTTATCGGAAATTTTCTTCCTTGTGTTTTCTGATGCATCTTCCGATAAAATGACAAGCTTCGCGCGCTTACGCTGAATTTCTTTTACGACAAGTTCTTCTCCCGAAACAATTTTGCGCGCCCGATTCGCTAATCCGAGAAAAGAAGCCCACGGTTTATCATGCATTTGTTTCTCCGTTCTCCTTCTCAGCAAGCTGTATTAGCTGTTCGTAAATTGAATCATCAATCGTTGTCTTTAAATGATGCGCGAGCGTATTTTTCTTTTTCGCAAGCAAAATGCACTCTTTGCTTAACGTGATATACGCACCGCGTCCTGCTTTTTTTCCTGTCGGATCAATCGACACATCGCCTTCTTTCGAGCGGACGATGCGGATCAGCTCCTTCTTTGGCTTCATTTCCCCTGTGACAACACATTTGCGCATCGGAATTTTTTTCGGCATGTTACTCCACCTCACTAATCTCCTCTTCGTCAACTTGGAACGATGATGAAGAACGAGGGTAAATACCTAGCTGCTCCGCTTCAGACTGGCTTTTAATATCAATTTTCCAATTTGTTAATTTAGCTGCTAAACGCGCATTCTGTCCGCGCTTTCCGATCGCAAGAGATAATTGATAATCCGGCACGATGACCGTCGTTGCTTTTTCTTCTTCATTGACGATGACATCAAGCACCTTTGACGGACTTAGCGCATTAGCTACAAATTCAACCGGATCTGCCGACCAACGAACAATGTCGATTTTTTCACCTTTTAATTCGTTTACAATCGCTTGTACCCGCTGACCTTTTGGTCCGACACACGCGCCAACCGGATCGACTTCAGGGTTATCAGAATGAACAGAAATTTTTGAACGATCTCCTGCTTCACGCGCCACAGACTTAATTTCTACCGTCCCATCATAAATTTCTGGTACTTCTAACTCAAACAATCGCTTAAGTAATCCTGGATGCGTGCGCGATACGTAAATTTGTGGACCTTTTGTCGTTTTTTCTACTTTTGTAATGTATACTTTAATGCGATCATGCGGCTTATAAGTTTCGTTCGGCATTTGTTCGCTGAGCGGAAGAAGCGCCTCAATTTTACCGAGGCTCACATAAATAAATTTCGAATCCGTTCGCTGTACAATACCTGTCATAATATCTTCTTCGCGATCAATAAACTCGGCATAAATGACGCCGCGCTCCGCTTCACGAACGCGTTGTGTCACTACTTGTTTCGCTGTTTGAGCAGCAATACGTCCGAAGTTTTTCGGCGTCACCTCAATTTCAACGACGTCGCCCACTTGATAATTTGGATTGATTCGCTTCGCTTCATCGAGTGAAATTTCTAAACGGGAATCGTACACTTCATCTACTACTTCTTTGCGTGCAAATACGCGAATCGTTCCCGTTTCTTGATTAAAGTCAACACGCACGTTTTGCGCTTGATTAAAGTTACGTTTATAAGCGGACACAATCGCCGCCTCAATCGCTTCAATTAACACTTCTTTACTAATGCCTTTATCGCGCTCAAGCGCCGTTAAGGCATCTAACAATTCTGTATTCATGAACCGGTCGTCCCCCTTTATGTGAATTAAGAGAAAATGACAGCCAGCCGTGCGCTAGCTACTTTTTCGTATGGAATCGTCACCATTTTTTTCTTTGTTTTTACTTTCACTTCCACTGTCACCGTATGACCATCAAATGCGGCTAGCAACCCTTCGAACTCTTTTTGGCCATCAATTGGTTCATACGTTTTCATATAAACATGTTTCCCGACGGCACGTTCGAAATCTCTTGCTTTTTTCAGCGGACGTTCAGCGCCCGGTGACGATACTTCTAAAAAATAATTGTGCGGAATCGGGTCGACTTCATCTAACTTTTCGCTTAATCGTTCGCTGACGACACCGCATTGATCAATATCAATTCCAGTCGGTGAATCAATAAAGACGCGTAAAAACCAGTTCTTTCCCTCTTTCACATATTCAATGTCGACAAGCTCTAATCCGATCTCTGTCAAAATCGGGGTGACGAGCTCTTCAACAATGTGCGTCACTTTTTTCATCTTGGTCCTCCTAACTGCAAGAAAATCCCTTGCAACGGCAAGGAATCTCGAATCAATACGAAAGAGTGGGTTTCCCCACTCTTTTTGTACATTATCTTTACCATTTCCACTAGAACTATAACATATTGGCAAAAAAATTGCAACTCATTTAAAAGAGCGACAATTGGTTTTGATCTGGTAACGACTGCAAACAGCCTCGACTTTCGAGATATTCTAAAATCGTTTTTGATACTTTTCCGCGTTGCTGTAAATCTTCTTTCGATAAAAATTCGCCTTCTTCCCGTGCGCGCACGATGCTAAGCGCAACGTTCGTCCCTAATCCTGGAATCGCATTAAATGGCGGAATGAGCGAATTTCCGTCAATAATAAACTCTGTTGCTTGTGAACGATACAAGTCGATATTTTTGAATGAAAATCCTCGTTCACACATTTCGAGGGCAATTTCAAGCACCGTTAATAAGTTCTTTTCTTTTGCGGAAGCATCAAGCCCTTTCGCTTGAATTTCTTCAATACGTTTACGAATCGCAGCAGAGCCTTGAATCATCGCGTCTAAATCAAAATCTTCTGCCCGCACAGTAAAATATGATGCATAGTAAAGAAGCGGATGGTGCACTTTAAAATACGCGATGCGCACCGCCATTAACACGTAAGCAGCCGCATGGGCTTTCGGGAACATATATTTAATTTTTTTGCACGATTCGATGTACCATTCCGGCACATCGTGCTTGCGCATTTCCTCTTCAAACTCCGGCGTTAATCCTTTCCCTTTCCGCACTGATTCCATAATTTTAAATGCTAGCGACGGCTCTAAACCACGGTAAATTAAATATACCATAATGTCGTCGCGACATCCGATCACTTCGGATAGCGTACACGTTCCGCTCTGGATGAGCTCCTGGGCGTTGCCGAGCCAAACGTCTGTCCCGTGCGATAAACCAGAAATTTGCACAAGCTCCGAAAATGTTTTCGGTTTTGTTTCTTCCAACATTTGGCGAACGAAACGTGTACCGAACTCCGGAATTCCTAGCGTACCCGTGTTGCACATAATTTGTTCGGGTGTCACTCCGAGCGATTCCGTACTACTAAAAATTTTCATTACTTCTGGATCGTCAGTCGGAATCGTTTTCGGATCAATTCCGCTTAAATCTTGCAGCATGCGAATGACCGTTGGATCATCGTGTCCGAGAATATCTAACTTTAATAAGTTATCGTGAATGGAATGGAAATCAAAATGGGTCGTACGCCACTCCGCACTCGTATCATCAGCTGGATATTGGATCGGTGTAAAATCATAAATGTCCATATAATCTGGAACGACGATAATTCCGCCTGGATGTTGTCCTGTCGTCCGTTTGACTCCTGTACATCCTGCCGCTAACCGATCAATTTCCGCTCCCCGCACATGAAGGTTATGATCGTTTATATACCCTTTCACAAACCCGTACGCTGTTTTGTCAGCTACGGTGCCAATCGTTCCTGCGCGATATACGTTATCCTCACCGAATAACACTTTCGTATAGTTATGCGCTCGCGGTTGATACTCACCTGAGAAGTTCAAATCGATATCTGGCACTTTGTCCCCTTTAAACCCTAAAAACGTTTCGAAAGGGATGTCGTGGCCATCTTTATTGTACCGTGTGCCACATTTCGGGCAGTCTTTATCCGGTAAATCAAATCCAGAACCGACCGAGCCGTCATCAAAAAACTCGGAATGCTTGCAGTTTGGACAAACATAGTGGGGTGGAAGTGGATTCACTTCCGTAATTTCCGTCATCGTCGCGACAAACGATGAGCCGACCGAGCCGCGTGAGCCGACAAGATAGCCGTCATCAAGCGATTTTTTTACGAGTTTATGAGAAATTAAATAAATGACTGCAAATCCGTGACCGATAATGCTCTTTAACTCTTTCTCTAATCGTTTTTCAACAATGTCTGGCAGCGGATCACCGTAAATGCTTTTTGCACGCTCATAACTCATTCGGCGAATTTCTTCGTCTGCTCCCTCGATTTTTGGTGTGTACAGCTCATCTTTAATCGGTTTCACTTCCCCGATAAGATGGGCGATCTTGTTTGTATTTGTGACAACAATTTCTTTTGCTTTTTGTTCACCAAGGAACGAAAACGCCTCTAACATCTCGTTTGTCGTTCGGAAATGAACGTTCGGCAATTCATGTCGATTTAACGGATTACCGCCCGATTGTGAATGAATTAAAATTTTGCGATAAATTTTATCCTCTTTGTTCACGTAATGTACGTTTCCTGTCGCCACAACCGGAATGCCAAGTCTTTCACCAAGCTGCACAATATTTGTAATAATTTCTTTTAACGCCGCTTCGTCGCGCACATACTCCATCTCAATGAGCGGAGCGTACACTTCCGGTGGATGCACTTCAAGAAAGTCATAGAACGGAGCAATTTTTTCTGCTTCTTCCATTCCTTTTTGCATCATCGCCTCAAACAATTCACCTTTGTCGCATCCTGAACCGACTAAAATACCTTCCCGATGTTGCTGTAATACGGATCGCGGGATACGCGGAACACGGTAAAAATAATGAACGTGTGAAAATGAGACGAGTTTAAATAAGTTTTTTAAGCCGACTTCATTTTGCACGAGCAATGTCGCATGAAACGGGCGAGATCGCTGAAAAGCACCTTGTTCTTTTGATGCCGCATTTAGCTGATCGTGATGAGTAATTCCTTTTTCAGCAAGCTCCTTCAATAAATGAATGAGCAAATACCCTGTCGCTTCTGCGTCATAAATGGCGCGATGGTGTTGAGTTAGTTCAATGTTAAATTTTTTACAAAGCGTATTTAAACGATGGTTTTTTAACTCTGGATATAAATAGCGAGCAAGTTCAAGTGTATCAATAACTGGATTTGTTACTTTACCTCGATGAATCTTTTTAAATCCTGCATTTAAAAAGCCAATATCAAACGTTGCATTATGGGCAACGAGCACACAGTCTTCTATCCAATGATAAAATTTCTCTAACACTTCTTCGACGTCCGGTGCGTCTTTTAACATATCATCCGTAATTTTCGTTAATTCAATGGTCGTTGCAGAAAGCGGATGATGCGGGTTAGCAAACGACTCGAAACGGTCAATAATTTCTCCGTTTTTTACTTTTACCGCGGCTAATTCAATAATTGTATCATATACAGCGGAAAGCCCTGTCGTTTCCACGTCAAATACGACAAACGTATCATCCATAAGGCGGCGGTGAGCTTCATTGTAGGCGATCGGTACACCATCATCGACGATATTTGCCTCTAACCCATATAAAATCTTCACACCATATTTTTTTCCCGCACTATATGCTTCAGGAAACGACTGAACAACGGCATGATCCGTTACAGCGATCGCCTCATGCCCCCATTTTTTTGCTTGTTCAACAAGCTTTGTGATAGAGGCGACAGCATCCATTTGACTCATCTGTGTATGAACATGCAGTTCGACACGCTTTTCTTCCGCCGTATCTTGACGTTCATTTGGTTTCACTTCATTTAAGTCGTTCGCAATGAGCACAAGATCGCGTACAAACGTATCGTTTTGCACGCTGCCGCGCACTTTCACCCACATTCCTTTTTTTACACGTTGCATCAATTCTGCATCTTCTTTATCGCGCGAAAACATTTTCACGAGAATGGAGTTTGTATAGTCGGTCATTTTCAACGTCAATAACGTTCTTCCACTTTTCAACTCTTTTGCTTCTACATCGAAAACGTACCCTTGCACGACGACACGTCGTTCTTCCTCTACAATTTGGTCGAGAGGGCGAATTTGTTCCTCGTCTTTAATATGGTAACCGATTACAAGCGGACCGCTTTCTTCATTCTCGTGGTTTTCTTCTTGTTTCGGCATCGCGTCCATAAACGCGGCTAAGGCGCGCTCCTCATCTTCTTTTTGTTTTTGAGCTAAAAATTGTTCAAACTGCTGTTCATCGTGCTTCACGTCAGCTTCTAATTGCAAATGCGGAAAGCCAAACGAAATGTACGTCTCAGCAAACAATTGTGCAAATCGTTTTTTTAAAGCAATCGCTTCTGCCTCATTGCGCGCTTGTACAGTTACTTTCGTTCCTTTTACTGCTGGTTGCTGCTGCGCAAGTAGTGAAAGAAGAGGTGAGCTTTGTTGAATCGTCTCAACAAAAATCGGCCAATACGCTACGACATCTTCAGCGGTGAACGTTTGATCCTCCGCTTCAACTGTGCATTGCACATGGGCAATATGGCGAAATTGTTCAATTAATCGCTTACGAAATTCAGCATATACGTGCGGTTGCAAAATGGCAGGAAAGCGAAAATAAAAATGCCAACATGTTGTCCGTTTGTCGACAACGACTTTTTCAATGCGGCCATGCGCCAAACCGTTTGCGATATGAGAAGAAGAAAGCTGCAATTGTTGTAATAAAATAGAAAATCGTTCTTTTTGTTCTTCTTTCATTGTTGTTCGTTACAAAAAGATGTAACGGTACACCTCCCTTTCTTTTATATATACCGTTCGGGGGTGATAGACGACAGAAAGAGAGGGACTCCCCTCTCTGTCGTCTACAAGTAACGGCGCAATGTTTCAATTAATTGCGACACGTGCACTTCTTCTGTTTCACCTGTTTTGCGCACTTTTACTTCAACGATTCCTTCACTTGCACGCTTTCCAACCGTTACACGCACAGGCAAGCCAATTAAATCGCTATCGGCAAATTTTACTCCTGGACGTTCTGCGCGATCATCGTACAACACTTCAAATCCTTCTTGCTGTAGACGTACATACCATTCATCTGCTAGTTCCCGTTGCTCGTCCACTTTTGGATTGACAGAAATGAGATGAACATGGAACGGAGCAACTGCTGTTGGCCAAATGAGCCCATGCTCATCATTATATTGCTCTGCAATAGCTGCAAGTGTGCGAGATACACCAATGCCATAGCATCCCATAATCATCGGTTGCGTGCGCCCATTTTCGTCTAAATACGTTGCATTCATCGCTTCACTATAACGCTTTCCAAGTTTAAATACGTGTCCGACTTCGATTCCGCGCGCAAAACGAATCGTTCCTTTTCCGTCTGGCGATGGGTCTCCTTCTTGAATAAAGCGAACATCGGCATATTGGGCAGCGAAGTCACGATCTGGATTGACCCCTTTGTAATGATAGTGGGCTTCATTCGCTCCACATACACCGTTAACTATTGCTTTCACCGCATGATCGGCTAAAACGAGCACATCGTCACGAACGCCAATTGGACCAAGGGAACCAACTTCGCAGTTCATTACTTGTTTCGTTTCATCTGGCGTGGCTAATTCAACAACTGTTGCTTCTAATATATTTTTTACTTTCACATCGTTAACCTCATGATCGCCGCGAACGAGAACGAGCACATAACGATCGTCTACTTTAAATAGCAATGACTTGATACATTTTTCTTTTGGCACTTGAAGAAACTGGCTTACTTCTTCAATTGAGCGTTGCTCTGGCGTATGCACTTTTTCGAGCGGTGCATGCGGCTCATCGCTTCGCTCATACGTTGTAATCACCGGTGCCATTTCAATGTTCGCAGCATAATCAGAGGAATCTGAGTATGCAATCGTATCTTCTCCAACATCAGATAAAACCATAAATTCATGCGTATCTTTTCCGCCCATCGCACCAGAATCGGCGATGACTGCACGGAAATTTAATCCGCAACGACGGAAGACGTTTGCATACGCTTCGTACATTTTATTGTACACTTCATCTAAACTTTCGTGTGAAGCATGAAAGGAATACGCGTCTTTCATAATAAATTCACGACCGCGAAGCAAACCGAAGCGCGGACGCTTTTCGTCGCGAAACTTCGTTTGAATTTGATAAAGCGTCAGCGGCAAACGTTTATATGACTTCACTTCATCACGAACGAGCGCCGTAATGACTTCTTCATGTGTTGCTCCAAGCGCGAAATCGCGATCGTGGCGATCTTTTAAACGCATCAATTCCGGTCCGTATGAATACCAACGGCCTGATTCTTGCCATAGTTCTGCTTGTTGGAGCGCTGGCATGAGTAGTTCAATAGCACCTGCGCGCTCCATCTCTTCCCGAATGATCGCTTCGATTTTTTGCAACACGCGTTTGCCAAGTGGTAAAAAGCTATACACTCCACTTGCATTTTGACGAATGAAGCCGGCGCGGAGCAATAGCTGATGGCTTTTAATTTCCGCATCTGCTGGTACTTCACGTAATGTAGGGATAAATGACATACTTTGTTTCATCTCTTGCACCTCTTACTTCATCAATTTATTATAGGAAAAATTTTTGAATATCGTTCCATGTCACAACGAGCATGAGCAACATGAGAAGAGCGAAGCCAATAAAATGCACAATGCCTTCTTTTTGGCGATCGATCGGCTTTCCACGCAACGCTTCAACCGCAAAAAACGTTAAACGACCGCCATCGAGCGCTGGAAGCGGAAGTAAGTTGATAATCCCTAAGTTGATGCTTAAAATCGCTCCCCATTTCATTAAGTAATACACTCCTGATTGAGCGACTTTATGCGTCGAAACCGCAATACCAACCGGCCCAGATAACATATCGAACGAAAATTTTCCCGTCAGCAAATGACCTAAACCAACAATAATTTCTTTTGTCCAATAGTACGTTTCTAGCGCGCCTTGCTTGATAGCACCAACAACCGATTTTTCCATCGGTCCATACACGCCAATCAGTCCAATTGTTTCTCCTTCGATCGTTTTCTTTTCCGGTGTGACGGTGAGATCGATCATTTCGCCGTTGCGATTGACTTGAAATTGAAGCGGTTTTTCTGGACTTTTCCGAATGATTGTGACAACATCCGTCCACGAAGACATGGACTGTCCATCAATCGAAATGACAACATCCCCTTGTTTTAGTCCAGCTTCACGTGCTGCACCGTCCTCGGTTAGCTCGCCAATGATCGGCTTGTCAACAGGGTAGCCTTGCAACAGCCCAATAAGAATGAAAATGACGAACGCTAAAATAAAGTTCATTAACGGACCGGCGAAAATGGCCATCGCGCGCTGTCCGAGCGTTTTAGAACCAAATTGACGATCGTGCGGCGCAATTTGCACTTCCTCTCTGTCAATGACAAAATACGCTGGGTCACTTAATTCAAAACGTTGTAAGCGATCATCGTCGTACCCTTCAATGTACAACTCATGTTCGAAGTCAGCACGTTCTACTTCAATCATTTTTGCATCTGGGTATTCATCTTTATGATTGACGATGACTTTTTTCACTTTGCCGTCCGAATGGAATAATAACCCAACTACTTGTCCGCGCTTGACGTCAATCATCTCCGGATCTTCACCGGCCATGCGGACGAAACCACCGAGTGGAAGTAAGCGAATCGTATACGTCGTTTCCCCTTTTTTCATCGAAAATACTTTTGGACCGAATCCAATCGCAAACTCACGGCATAAAATACCTGCTCGCTTAGCGAAAATGAAGTGACCTAACTCATGAAAAAACACAAGCGCACCAAAAATGACAATAAAAGCAATAACCGTTTCCAACGTTTCAACCACCTTTTATATGTGTAGTGATTTTACAAATTGTCGCGTCTCGCGATCAACTGTCCGAATCGTATCGAGATCCGGGTGAGCAATTGGTTCATGCCATTCCATCGCCTGCTCAATGCATTGCTCAATCGCTAAAAACGATATTTTCCCAGCTAAAAAGGCGGCCACTGCTTCTTCATTTGCAGCGTTTAATACGGTCGGCATCGTCCCGCCTATTTTTCCTGCTTCATAAGCAAATTGTAAACAACGAAAGCGGTTCATGTCCACTTTTTGAAAATGTAACGTGGCCACTTCTGCTAAGTTTAGCCGCTCGATATGGAGCGGAAAGCGATCTGGATACGTTAATGCATATTGAATGGGCACGCGCATATCTGGTGTTCCAAGTTGAGCTATAACGCTTCCGTCATGAAACTGTACCATCGAATGAATAATGCTTTCTTTATGTAAGAGTACGTGAATTTTCTCATATGGTAAATGAAACAACCAATGTGCCTCAATGACCTCAAGTCCTTTGTTCATCATCGTCGCAGAATCGATCGTAATTTTTGCCCCCATCGACCAATTCGGGTGTTTGAGCGCTTCTTCAACGGTGACATGTTGCAACTGATCACGCGTACGGTCGCGGAAGCTACCTCCGGATGCGGTCAAAATAATACATTCGACGTTTTTTTGTTTCTCTCCTTGTAAACATTGAAAAATCGCGGAATGTTCACTATCTACAGGCAAAATCGACACACCATAATCGGCGGCATGTTTCATGACGAGATGGCCCGCAGTAACTAATGTTTCTTTGTTCGCTAATGCAATCGTTTTTCCCGCCTCTATCGCTTTTAACGTAGGCACTAGTCCGACGCTTCCTACAACCGCATTAACGACAATGTCCGCTTCTTCGACCGTCGCCACCTCAATCAACCCGTCTTCACCGAAAACGATGCGCACACGCCCAATATATTCACGCTGTAACATGTCAGCATCTTCTTTTTGAGCGACACATACAATTTTCGGTGAAAATTGGTCAATAATCATTCGGGCCTGTTCAATGTTTCGCCCCGCCGAAAAGGCAACGAGACGGAACGCATCACGATGGGTACGAATGACATCGAGCGTTTGCATCCCGATCGAACCTGTCGCACCTAATAAACTAATTGTTCGCAAACTGTTCACTCCTTTTCACACAATGAGGTAAAACAAATATAAAATCGGTAAAATAAACAGCAAGCTATCGAAGCGATCTAAAATGCCGCCGTGCCCCGGTAAAATCGCTCCTGAATCTTTTACCCCATAGTGACGTTTAAACGCGGATTCAACTAGATCGCCGAGCTGCCCGAAAATAGATAAAATAACGGTTGCAATAAGTAATAGGAGAAAAGACGGAGCAAACGGTGATAGCCACTCATAAACGCTCACAACAAGAAGTGCACATAACACACCGCCTATCGCACCTTCTACCGTTTTATTCGGACTAATATGCTCCCATAATTTGCGCTTCCCAAACGCCCGACCGATAAAATACGCCCCGCTATCCGTTGCCCAAATTAAAAATAGGGCATAAAAAATATAGGACAATCCTGCTTCTCGCACTTGCAAAAAGGAATAAAAACCAACGCCTACATATAACAAAGAAGCAATCATAAACCCTGCATCATCGAACGTAAATGCATTTTTGGATATGACCGTATAAATAAGCAACAATAAAAGCCCGATGATGAGCATCCATATGTTTATCATATGTTCATATGGATATAAAAAGAGCCATAAAACGAGAAAACTGACGACGCTCGGAAACGAAAAAAGCGATATACGTTTCATACGAATGAGCTCAAATAAACCAAATGTAGCTAACACATACGTTAAAATGAGAAATGGCCATCGGCCATATATGACAATAGGTAAAAAGATTGAAGCTGCAATAATCGCTGTTACGATTCTTTGTTTCATATAATATCATACGCCTCCAAATCGACGACTTCTTTGCTGAAATGCATGTACCGCCTGCAAAAAATGTTGTTCCGTAAAGTCTGGCCATAATACATCTGTAAACCAAAACTCTGTATAGGCTAATTGCCAAAGCATAAAATTACTTAGCCGAATTTCTCCGCTCGTACGAATGAGTAAATCGGGGTCAGGCAAATCATTTGTCATTAAGTATGAATGAAACAACTGCTCATCGACATCGTTTACCTCAATCGTTCCGCTTTGAATATCAGTAACGAGCTTTTGTACCGCATGTACAATTTCTGCGCGACTTCCGTAGTTTAGCGCAAAGTTTAAAATTAACCCTGTATTTTGTTTCGTTTCTTCGATCGCTTTATCAACTGCACGTAACGTATGTAAAGGTAGTTGATCCTTATGTCCCATCACTCGTACTTGCACATTTTCCTCGATTAACTCAGGTAAAAATGTGTTTAAAAATTGCTCAGGCAATTGCATTAAATAATCGACTTCTGTTTTCGGTCTTTTCCAATTTTCTGTTGAAAATGCGTATAGCGTTAACACTTTCACGCCTAGTTCATTGGCAAAACGGGTAATTTTTCGCACCGTCTGCATCCCTTCGTAATGTCCAGCCATACGTGGCAACGCGCGCTTTTTCGCCCAACGTCCATTTCCATCCATAATGATCGCCACATGCGCCGGAATCAGCCCTTGTAAAATGGATTGTTTTGAACTTACTTCTTCTTTGTTTTTCCATCTTTTCATTTTTTCAAACATTAGCGCGTGTCCTCCAGCTCTCGTCCTTATTGATTAGGCTGTGCGCCCTATTTCGTAATTATAGCAAAAAACCCTCTATAAACATAGAGGGACTTATACTTCCATAATTTCTTTCTCTTTGTCTTTCGTAATCGCATCGATTTTTGCGATGTGGTCATCTGTTAATTTTTGAATGTCTTCTGTGTAACCACGCAATTCATCTTCTGTAATTTCGCCGTTTTTCTCTAACTTTTTCAACTCATCATTGGCATCGCGACGAATGTTACGCACAGCAACTTTCGCCTCTTCTGCATATTTTTTCACAAGCTTCACAAGTTCCCGGCGACGCTCTTCAGTAAGCGGTGGAATCGCGATGCGAATGACTGAACCGTCATTTGAAGGTGTAAGCCCTAAATCTGATGCTAAAATGGCTTTTTCGATTTCTTTTAATACCGATTTGTCATACGGCTGAATGACAAGAAGACGCGCTTCTGGCACTTGAATACCTGCTAACTGAATAATCGGTGTTGGCATGCCATAATAATCGACCGTAATTTTCTCTAACAAGGCAGGATTTGCTCGCCCAGCACGAACCGTTGCGAGCTCACGAGAAAACGCTTGTACAGCTTTATCCATTTTTTCTTTCGCGTTCGTTAATACTTGCATCTTATTTCCCCCTTACAATTGTTCCAATGTTTTCGCCTAATACAGCACGTTTAATGTTTCCTTCTTCCATAATCGAGAAAACGATAAGTGGAATATCGTTATCCATACATAGTGAAGAAGCAGTTGAATCCATCACGCCTAATCCTTGTTTGATTACATCTAAATAAGATAGTTCATCATACTTCACGGCGTTTTTGTCGACTTTCGGATCGGCACTATATACGCCGTCGACGTTGTTTTTCGCCATTAAAATAACGTCCGCTTCAATTTCTGCCGCACGGAGCGCAGCTGTCGTATCTGTTGAAAAATATGGGTTTCCTGTACCTGCCGCAAAAATGACGACACGTTTCTTCTCTAAATGACGAATAGCTCTTCTGCGGATGTACGGCTCTGCCACTTGACGCATTTCGATAGACGTTTGTACCCGCGTTTGTACACCGAGTTGCTCTAAGCTATCTTGTAGGGCGAGCGAGTTCATCACCGTTGCTAACATGCCCATATAATCCGCCGTGGCACGATCCATCCCCATTTCGCTGCCAACTTTTCCGCGCCAAATGTTTCCGCCGCCAACAACGACAGCCACTTCGACTCCAAGTTCAGCTACTTCTTTCACTTGCTGGGCAATCGATTGAATGACCGCTGGATTAATCCCGAAGCCTTGATCACCAGCTAACGCTTCACCACTTAGTTTTAAAACGACACGTTTATATTTTGGGCTTTCCATTGTAAACCTCCATCCCGTTCTTTAAAAATAGGGAACACGTATGTGTTCCCTATTTGCTTCCTTACTTACGAACTTGGCTCATAACTTCTTCAGCGAAGTTATCTTGACGTTTTTCAATTCCTTCGCCTACTTCGTAACGGATGAAGCTTTTCACCGTTGCGCCATTTGATTCTACAAATTGACGCACTTTCACATCTGGATTTTTGACAAAGCTTTGCTCAAGCAAGCAAATATCCTCAAAGAATTTGCCTAAACGGCCTTCAACCATTTTTTCAACGATGTTTTCTGGTTTGCCTTCGTTTAATGCTTGTTGTTTTAACACTTCACGCTCACGTGCAATTTCATCCGCAGATACTTCATCGCGAGAAACGTATTTTGGATTAATTGCTGCAATGTGCATCGCTACATCTTTTGCCACGTCGCTGTTTGTTGTACCTTCTAATACAGTTAATACGCCGATGCGGCCTCCCATGTGCAAGTATGCACCGAATGCAGCGTTATCATCTTTTTCTACAACAGCAAAACGACGTAACGTAATTTTCTCACCAATTTTAGCAATCGCTGCGTTAATGTGCTCTTCCACTGTTGCACCGTTGTCCATTTTTTGTTGTAGCGCTTCTTCTACTGTTGCAGGCTTATGTTTTAATAAATGTGCTGCTAACTCTTTAACTAACGTTTTAAATCCTTCGTTTTTCGCAACGAAGTCTGTTTCAGAGTTTACTTCTAAAATGACTGCTATATTACCGTCAACCTCAATTAACGTTGTTCCTTCCGCTGCGATGCGATCGGCTTTTTTCGCAGCTTTCGCCATTCCTTTTTCACGAAGCCAGTCAATCGCTTTTTCCATATCTCCGTTTGTTTCTGTTAACGCCTTTTTGCAGTCCATCATCCCTGCGCCTGTTTTTTCGCGCAACTCTTTTACCATTTGAGCAGTAATTGCCATGTTCAACATCCTCCTTTTTTATGTGCAAAATCGTATGTACAGCTTGTAAATGTAGCATGCCCGATTTTCTTAAAAAAAGGTGATAAAAGGCTTCCCCTCTTATCACCTTTCACATGCTTACTCAGCTGTGACAACGGCTTCTTCGCCTTGCTTTGCTTCTAAAATCGCATCGGCAATTTTAGATGTAAGAAGTTTCACAGCACGAATCGCATCGTCGTTTGCAGGAATGACGTAGTCGATTTCGTCTGGATCACAGTTTGTATCCACGATTCCGATGATCGGAATGTTTAATTTGCGAGCTTCTGCAACGGCAATGCGCTCTTTACGTGGGTCGATAACAAACAACGCGTCTGGCAATTCTTTCATTTCTTTAATACCGCCTAAAAACTTTTCAAGACGCTCTAATTCTTTCTTTAGTTTTACCACTTCTTTTTTAGGCAATACGTCGAATGTGCCATCTTCAGCCATTCTTTCGATTTCTTTTAAACGTTTAATACGTTTTTGAATCGTTGCAAAGTTTGTTAACGTTCCACCTAACCAACGTTGGTTGACGTAGAACATGCCAGAACGTTCTGCTTCTTCTTTTACAGAATCTTGTGCTTGTTTTTTCGTACCAACAAATAAGATCGTGCCGCCATTTGCTGCAAGTTCTTTAACGAAGTTGTACGCTTCTTCTACTTTTTTCACTGTTTTTTGCAAGTCAATGATATAAATACCATTGCGCTCAGTGAAAATGTATTTTTTCATTTTTGGGTTCCAGCGACGTGTTTGGTGCCCGAAGTGAACCCCTGCTTCAAGCAACTGTTTCATTGAAATAACAGACATCTTTCATCCTCCTACATGGTTTTTTCCTCCGCTCATGTCATTTTTAAGCAAGACTGCAAAGCAGCACCGTTGCTTAAATCGATGAGCGTGTGTATTCACACCAAGTAGAACTATATCACAATTAAAAAACACATTCAACTACTTTTGGTGAAATTTAAGCAAAAGCTCCATTTCCGTCTTGCCGCGTTTTAATGTTTTCGCTATTTCGTCAATCGTTTTTCCTTGTTGTTGAAGCTTTAACGCTTCCGAAACGAGCGATTCAAGCGATTGCTCCCCGTTTGGTTTCGCAGTCGACAATTCGACTTGATCGATCACTTGCTCGACTGGAAGCAAAGGAGGCGCTTCTTTTTTCTTTTGACGAACAGGCGAGGATGTAATTTGTTTAACAAACCGCTCGTTCTCTTCTTTAAATTGCATTAAATATGTCGTCATCATCGTTTCCATTTCGCGAAGCCATTCCGCTTGCTCCTTTTCTGCCTCTTTCACCTTCATCCACTTTAACGATAAAAGAATAATGAGAAAGAGCGAAATGCCGTGCAAAACGAAGCTAATCATCCATAAAAACGTCGTCATAGCATCCCTCTTATCCGATGAAGTCAATGTGTGTCCCTTTGTAAGGGTGTTTGCTCTTCTCTCTTTTTTTAGCATGTTTTTTCCATTTTGTTTGTTCGCTTCGTTCGGCTTTCGTCACTTGTTGCCGAATGCGCTCATCTTGTTTTTTCATCTCTGCTGCAAGCTGTTGTTGAGCAAGCTGTCCGTACTGTTGCATATGTTCTTGCCATTTTCCGAGCTCGTGCGTTTTCGGCAACGCGACTTGTAACTCAACTAATTTAAAGCTCATATTTTTCACTTCCTTCATAAAATTGATGAAGGACTGCCATCATTACATAGCTTGCTCAATCAATTTGCGCATTTTAAATAATGCTTTAGCATGAATTTGGGAAATACGCGACGTTGACAGTCCCATAACATGCCCGATTTCTGTGAACGTCAATTCTTCTTTGTAAAACAAACTAACGACCAATTGTTCTTTTTCATTTAACTGTTGAATGACATCGGCTAATTGGGCAATTTGTTCTTCGCGCAACACATATTCTTCAGGGGATAGCGATTGATCGTCACGAATGGTAAACGACGTTTGGTCGTCATCATCATCAAACGGCCGTTCATCAAGCGATAAGATGTGAGCGAAAAATTGTTCGCTCATGACAGCATACACTTCATCTTCTGACATGTTTAATGCTTCAGCGACTTCTTTAGCACTTATTTCGCGCATGTACGTTTGTTGCAGCTGTTCGATCGTTGCTTCAATTTTTTTTGCCTTTTCTCGCACGCTGCGCGGAAGCCAATCTTCTTTCCGCAATCCATCTAAAATCGCTCCGCGAATGCGGAATGACGCGTACGTATCGAATTTTAAATCGCGTGACGGATCAAATTTTTCGAGCGCATCGTACAAGCCGAATAAAGCTAAGCTTTTCAGTTCTTCTTTCCTCACGCTTTTCGGAAGGGATGAAGCGATACGTTGGACGTGATAATCGACAAGTGGCATATATTTTTCAATGAGTTGATCGCCCGCTTCCCGATCGCGAGCGTCTATCCACTTTTGCCAACATTGTTCAATCATATCATCCCCCCTAGGAAATTATTTTTCCTCTTGCCTTAACAGTTGACGAATATATTGCGCGACTTTTTGTTGCTCTTCTTCGCTCAAACCTTCAATCATTTGCTCTACATGTTCATCATTTCGTTCCGTCCGTGAAACGTCTGGAGTGGATTCATCTTTTTGAATAAAGGCGACCATCCAGCGAATGACAAAAGCAAAAACAAAGAAAATAGCAAATGCGAGAAAGGCGCGTATCATAGACGTCCATATACTATTTTGCAACAACGAGGAAAAAAAAGCGATCATACAGCCGAATAAGGCGAAAACAACGTTAAACTTCCATGTACTAGCCATTACATTTCCCGTACCCCTTGATTTACTGTTCGAATGAGCAATATGCCTGTTTTCGGATGAAATTCAATCGTCCGACCACTACTTCCTCCGACGTCTTCAGCGACGATCGGGATGCGGAAGCGTTGAAGCTGTTCGCGGACGGCTTCAACGTTGCGCGGTCCAATACGCATCATATCTGTCGTTCCTGTTCGAAATTGAAACATTTGCGCACCACCAGCCATTTTTGCTTTTAAATGACCGTTTCTTCCTCCTGCCCCGATGACGCGGCGTATTAACTCTTCAATCGCGGTATCAGCATATTTCGCTACATTCATTTGTTCGGATTTTGCTAACGATGAGTCTGGCAACATGATATGCGCCATCCCTGCCACTTCTTTTGCTACATCGTATACGACCACGCCAACGCATGAGCCAAGTCCGCATGTACGAATGACATGTGGCGCTTTCACCACATTCATGTCAGCAATTCCGACTTTAACGACGTGAACAATTTCACTCATCATGTTCCACACCTAAAGCGCGAAAGATAGTATGAAACGATTCAGGGTCAGGAAGTAAGAAAAAGTGGCCATTTACACGATCATTCGGCTGATGCTCCTCATGAATCGCTGTATCTACGACAATGACATGATCGCCGACGCGCGACATTTCAATTAAACCGTAACTTAAAATCGCTCCGATCATATCAATGCTAAGCGCCGGAACAGATGGATATAAATTTAAGTTCGTAAAATCGGATAAAGAAGATAAATATGAACCAGCTAAAATGTTGCCAAGCTCCTGCAAAGCAGAGAGCGACAATTCCGAACAATCTTGTTCAAGTTGAAATTGTTCATCACCAATCATTTGCTGAATGAACCGTTCCGCTTGTTCAAGCGATAACACGAAAAACATGTTGCCGGGAGCATCCCCTTCAATGCGTAAAAAGACGGCAGCAACGACATTATCAGCTCCCCCGACAATGTCCATCATTTCATCAAATGAAATGATACGCACATCAGGAATCGTCATTTCTATTCTTTTATTTAGCAACTTCGATAACGCTGTTGCTGCATGACCCGCTCCGATATTTCCAATCTCTTTTAGTATGTCCATATGGACGGTATCCATCCGTTCAAAATATGACATGGACAAATTATCCTTTCTCTGTTTTTAATACTTTTTCTAAGTTTAATAAAATAAATAAACGTTTTCCGATTTTTACGACGCCATTAATATAGTCTGCTGTTGCTGCATCGACTACTTCCGGCGGCGGTTCGATCGCTTCTGTGTCAATATCAACGACATCATTCGCCGCATCAACAATCAAACCCACTTCAACATCATCAATTGCGACGATAATGACGCGCGTATGGTCAGAAAACTCCGCTTCCTCTAAGCCAAAACGCATACGCAAGTCGATAATAGGGGTAACAACCCCACGCAAATTAATTACACCTTTCACATACTTCGGAACGCGAGGTACACGCGTAATATGTTGAATTTTTTCAATCGAACGTACTTGTTGAACCGGAATGGCGTATTCTTCATCTTTTAATTGGAATACAATCACTTTCAGCTCAGCCACATCAAATCCCCCTCTCGCTTGTCCCTACTTAATTAATGCGTTGCAATCAATAATGAGTGCGACTTGTCCGTCACCTAAAATCGTCGCCCCCGAAATGGCAAACACGGACGTTAAGTAGTTGCCAAGCGATTTTAACACTACTTCTTGTTGACCGATGAACGAGTCAACGACAAGCCCTGCCATTTTCTCACCTTTACGTACAATAACAACAGATAAAAAGTCTTCTTCCTCTTTGGAGACTGGCACGTCAAAAATATCTTTTAAGAATAAAAGCGGAACGACTTTTCCACGGAAATCGATAACTTTTTGATTATGGGCATGTAAAATATCTTCTTTTTTCACAATCGCTGTTTCAATAATCGATGACAGCGGAATGGCATATTTTTCCTTTTGAATTTCTACTAGCATGACAGAAATAATGGACAGTGTGAGCGGCAGCTGAATGGAAAAGACAGACCCAGCTCCTTCTTCTGAATCAATCGATACCGATCCACCAAGCGATTCGATCGTACTTTTTACAACGTCTAATCCGACACCGCGTCCGGAAATATCAGATACTTTATCTGCCGTTGAAAATCCTGACGCAAAAATAAGTTCATACACTTGTTTATCTGTTAAGTTCGCCGCATTTTGTTCAGAGACGATGCCTTTACTTATCGCCTTCTTTAACACTTTTTCGCGGCTAATGCCTGCACCGTCATCTTCAATTTCAATAAACACATGGTTTCCGCTATGATACGCTTTTAACTTTACTGTTCCTTCTTCCGGTTTTCCTTTCGCCCGACGCACATCTGGCGTTTCAATGCCGTGATCGATGGCGTTGCGCAACAAGTGAACGAGCGGATCACCAATTTCGTCAATGACTGTGCGATCAAGCTCCGTTTCTGCTCCAATAATTTCAAGATTAATTTTCTTTCCTAAATCGCGAGCTAATTGCCGTACCATGCGCGGAAAGCGGTTAAATACCGTTTCGACCGGTACCATGCGCATATTTAAAATAATGTTTTGTAAATCTCCCGAAATGCGTGACATCCGCTCGACCGTCTCATGCAATTCAGGATTGTTCAGTTCGCGCGAAATTTGCTCCAATCGTCCGCGATCAATCACAAGCTCTTCAAATAAGTTCATTAGTACGTCTAAACGTTCAATGTTGACGCGAATCGTCTTGTTGCTTACTTGTTTTCCAGTTGCTTTTTCTTCTTGTCCTTCTTGCTTTTTCTCGACGGCTTGCTCTACTGCTTGTTGCTCTTCTTTTTGTTCGTGTTTTGTTTCCGTCGTTTTTTCTTCTTCCGTAGATCGATGTAAGTTCACTCGTTGAACAATGACTTGCTCCACTTCCGACACTTTCATGATTCGCTTTTGTAACTCGTCTTCTAATACTTTTGTCACAACTGTGACAACAAATTGATCATCGAACTGTTCTGCTTCTAGCATCTCAACGGTCGGAACGGATTTAATGACTTCTCCAATTTGTTCAATCACTTCAAAAATCATAAACACACGCGCTGCTTTTAATAAGCAGTCGGAGCGCAATTTTACAGTTACTTCATAACTATGAAATCCTTGCTCAACTGATTGTTTTAAAATAGTATATTCAAATTCATCATACGTTTGTTCATGTGTTGGAGCTGGTTTTTGTGGAGCGGCGACCACTTCCCCTTTTTCGATTTGCTTTAGCTGGGCGACAACATTTGTAACATCACGCTTCCCATCTCCGCCTTCAGAAATAGAAACGACCATCGCTTCTAAATCATCGACAGCGCGAAAAATGACATCAAGCAATTCAGGTGTCACAACAATTTTTCCGTTACGGATCGCATCAAGCACATTTTCCATTTGATGAGTCAAATTCGCCAAGTCTTCAAAACCCATCGTTGCTGACATTCCTTTTAACGTATGCGCAGAACGAAAAATTTCATTGACGATCGACACATCATCTGGATTTTTTTCAAGTTCTAACAATTGTTCGTTAATCGTTTGTAAATGTTCTCTACTTTCATCAATAAACACTTCGAGGTATTGACTCATGTCCATTGTTCCTATCCCCCTCAAACTTTTACGTGCTTCATTACCGCTTCAGCAATGTCATCAACGTGAACGATTTCATCAACAACGTTTGCAGCAATGGCTGATTTCGGCATACCGAATACGACGGAAGATTCGGCGGACTCTGCGATGACGAATGTCTTTCCAGACGCTTTTAGCTGTTTCAGCCCTGCTGTGCCATCTGCCCCCATGCCTGTCATAATAACAGCAATTTTTTCGTAGTCCGTTAACGCACTTAACGACTCGAACATCACGTCAACGGAAGGACGATGTCCATTGCGCGGCGCTGCTTCATCGAGATGAATCGCAAGCGATGTGCCAACACGTTTCACATATAAATGTTTTCCTCCTGGCGCAATATACGCCGTGCCTTTTTGGATGATCTCGCCATCTTCCGCTTCTTTGACGCGAATATGACTTAACGAGTCCAGACGGGTGGCCAACGATTTTGTAAACCCTTTTGGCATATGTTGAACGACTAAAATCGGCGCATCAATCGTTGCCGGAAATTTCGTTAGCACATGTTGGAGAGCGCGTGGTCCACCTGTCGATGTGCCAATGGCAATCACTTTTTTCGTTCCGCCCACGCTTTGTCGTTCGCTTACCTCTATTTTACTATATTGTTTTTGTGGTAACATAGACATTTTTTGCTTTGTTTTGACTGTTCGCAAATTCGCTTCGCTTGCTAAAAGCACTTTTTCGATCATTTTATCTTTAATTTTATATAAATCTAGCGAAATGGCACCCGATGGCTTAGCGATAAAATCAACCGCACCGTATTGCAGCGCTAAAATAGTATTTTCTGCCCCTTCCTTCGTTGTGCTTGAAATCATAACGACAGGAAGCGGATGTTTTTGCATAATATGCTTTAACGTCTCAAGCCCGTTCATGACGGGCATCTCAACGTCTAACGTCACGACATCCGGTTGGAGCTGCTCAATTTTTTGCAACGCTTCTTGCCCATCGCGCGCTGTGCCAACAACGGTCAAACGCGGATGCTGTGACAAAAAGTCGCTAATCAATTTTCGCATAAAAGCAGAGTCATCAACGACGAGCACTTTTGCTTTATTCACAGCGATGATAACCTACCTTTCTAAAAAGTATTGACGCAACTTCGCAAAAAAGTGAAATGGACGTTTCGTTTGCCCTTCATGCTCTTCATTCGCCAAATAGCGTTCAGTCATTTGTATGACCGCCTTGCTTGCTTTCGCACTCGGATCAAATATAAGAAAAGGCGTTTGACGAATAACGGCATTGCTTACCGTGCGATCTTCAGGTACGTACCCTAAAGCGTGCAGTTCTTTTCCTAAAAAACGTTTCGCTACTTGCTTTAGACGTTGCAACGTCTCTGTTCCTTCTTTGTCGGAACGGGCGCGATTGACTAACACATAAATCGGAAGTTGATGGTCTGCTAAATGAATGTATTTCATCGTCGCATACGCATCTGTTAACGCTGTTGGTTCAGGCGTCGTCACGATGAAAATATCGTCAACTGCCTTCAATAACTGAAGGCGATCTTCGGACATGCCTGCCCCCATATCGAAAATGATGTAATCATACTGCTCGGAAACAAGTTGTAGTTGTTCAATGAAATATTGTACTTTCTGTTCATCCATGTGAAAAATGTCCGTCAATCCCGTTCCGCCAGCGATAAACGACAAGTTTTCTGGTCCTGTTTTTATAATATCATGAATCGTTACGTTAGGACGAAAAATATCGATAATCGTGTGGGATGATGTTTGTCCAAGCAAAATATCGATATTTCCCATACCGATATCCATATCAAACAATAATACGTTTTTTCCGCGTTGGCGTAGTGCTAAAGAAAAGTTTAATGACACGTTCGATTTTCCAACGCCACCTTTGCCGCTTAATACAGCAATTGCTTTCGTTTCTGTTTTATGTTGCATTTTTTTCACGCGTAAACGTAAGCTTTCAGCTTGATCTCTCATCATCGTTGCTCGACCCCGGTAATCATATTTGCAACAAGCTGTGGAGTAGCCTCAACAATATCGTCGGGTACGTTTTGTCCGTGCGTCACATACGCCGCCCCGATGCCACATTGGATCATCATGTTTATCATCGCGCCATGTCGGCTCGTTTCATCGACTTTTGTAAAAATAAACTTATGAATAGGAATAATTGAAAACTGATCGTAAATGTCTTTCATATCTCGCCATTTTGCCGTTAACGATAGGACGAGAAATGTTTCCATTTCCTCGTTAAAATCAATCATTTCTTTCAAATCATTCACATATTGAGCATTGCGAAAGTTCCGTCCCGCAGTATCAATAAAAACGATATCGTATGACGCGAGCTTCTCTTTCGCTTGACGAAAATCGTCTAGATTGTAACATACTTCAAGTGGTACATGTAAAATTTTTGCGTACGTTTTCAACTGGTCAATCGCAGCAATGCGATACGTATCTGTCGTAATAAACGCTACCTTTTTACGATGTTTAATGACGCAATCAGCTGCCATTTTGGCAAGCGTCGTCGTTTTGCCAACCCCTGTCGGCCCGACGACGTTAATATATTTTTTTTGAAATGAAATCCCACCAAATGACAAGGAAGATAATGTTTGAACGATGTCGTCATAAAGCCACTGTTTCACTTCGTCTGAAGCGTTCGCCCCAGACGTATACCATCGTTGCAACAACGTAGACATGAACATCGCACGCACATCATCGCTTATTTCTTGGTCGATTAAATGCGCATCAATGGCTTTTAGAGGGGACGGATAATGCTCCATTCCCCCTCCTTGCGACAATTGATGGATCGTCGCTTTTAATTGCTGAATTTCTTTTAATAGTTGCTCATCACGCAACGGTTCGATTCGTTCTTTTCGTTTTTCTTTTATTTGTTGCACAGGCGGAGTGGTTGGTTTTGGGTCAATGGCAGCAATGACCTCAATATTTTTTCGCGAAAACAGCCCAAGAAAGCCTTTTTTATGAACGACTTTCGAATTTAAAATGACCGCATCATTTCCAAGTTCCGCTCGAATCATTTTCATCGCTTCTGGCATCGATGAAGCAACAAACTTTTTCACTTTCATTCGACATTCACCACCCCAACACTTTGAACTTCCACGTTTGCTTCAAGTTCATTATACGACAACACCGGAACGTGGCGGAAATACCGCTCGGTTAGTTGTCTCACATACATGCGCACAGCAGGTGAGCAAAGCAAAATTGGCGATTGATCTTGAAACGGAAATTGTTCGATTTGCATGGCAATCGCTTCGATTATAGCTTGAGAAACGACCGGATCTAGCGCTAAATAATTACCATGCTCCGTTTGTTGCACACCTTCGGCAATCATTTTTTCAACTTTCCCTGATAATGTAATGACGCGCAACGGCTGCCCTTCAACAACATATTGGCTCGTAATTTGGCGAGCGAGTGCTTGACGAACGTACTCCGTTAAAAGATCTGGATCTGTCGTCATTCGCCCAAAATCGGCAAGCGTTTCAAAAATGATTGGCAAGTTGCGAATGGACACTTTTTCACGTAATAAATTGGCAAGTACTTTTTGAATGTCACCAACCGACAGCGGATTCGGCGTTACTTCTTCCACTAAAATTGGATATGATTCTTTCACATGATCGATCAGCTGCTTCGTTTCTTGACGGCCGAGCAACTCGTGTGCGTGCGCTTTTAATAGCTCCGTAATATGCGTCGATACGACAGATGGCGGGTCAACGACTGTATATCCGAACATTTCAGCCCGCTCCTTCATATCTTCAGAAATCCATTTTGCTGGTAAACCGAACGCCGGCTCAATTGTATCAATTCCTTCAATTGCATCATCGTCAATGCCGGGGCTCATCGCTAAATAATGATCAAGCAACAACTCACCACGTGCCACTTCGTTTCCTTTAATTTTTAAGCGATATTCATTCGGTTGCAGTTGAATATTGTCACGAATGCGCACAACTGGAATAACTATACCAAGCTCTAAAGCTAATTGACGACGTATCATCACGATACGATCTAATAAATCCCCGCCTTGATTGGCATCGGCGAGCGGAATAAGCCCATAACCGAACTCAAATTCAATTGGGTCAACACTTAGCAAACTTACAACGCTTTCTGGACTTTTCATTTGATCCATCTCTCGTTCTTCTTCTGTTTCTTCCGGTACCGCCTCCGGCACATGAGCCTGCTTCGATAATTGATATGCCCCAAACGCGAGCAATGCCGCGATCGGAACGGTTAACAAGTCATGAATCGGCGTCAACAATCCAAGTAAAAAAATCGTTCCCGCTGTGACATATAACATTTTCGGATAAGCAAACAACTGGCGCATAATATCGGCGCCTAAATTATCATCCGAGGCGGCACGCGTAACGACAATACCTGTCGCAGTAGAAATTAATAACGCCGGGATTTGGCTAACAATTCCATCTCCAACCGTTAATAATGTATATCGTCTAGCTGCTTCACCAATATCCATACCTTGTTGCACCATTCCGATAACGATACCAAACAACATGTTGATAAGAACGATAATAATGCCTGCGATCGCATCACCTTTGACGAACTTGCTCGCTCCGTCCATCGCGCCATAAAAATCAGCTTCTTGAGCAATTTTTTCGCGCCTTTCTCTCGCTTGCTGCTCGGAAATGATTCCGGCATTTAAGTCCGCATCAATGCTCATTTGCTTTCCCGGCATAGCATCAAGCGTAAAGCGCGCTGCTACTTCCGATACACGCTCTGCCCCTTTTGTAATGACGACAAATTGAATAATGACTAAAATTAAAAAGACGACAAACCCGACGACAACATTTCCGCCGATCACAAACGTCCCAAACGTTTCGACTACCCCACCAGCTTCTCCTCTGCTTAAAATCGAGCGAGTTGTTGAGACGTTTAAACCGAGGCGAAACAACGTAAGTAAAAGAAGAAGCGAAGGGAAAATCGAAAACTGGAGCGGTTCGCGCATATTCATCGACGTTAAGAGAACGAGCAGCGCAAGAGAAATATTGAAAATGATGAGGACGCTAAGCAACCACGATGGTAGGGGAATAATAAGCATCGCTACAATTAATACAACCATAAGTAATACAGACAAATCCCTTGCCGACATAAACGTTCTCTCCTATTTACAGTTTGTTTTTCATCTTGTAGACGTACGCTAAAATTTCCGCCACCGCTTTAAAAAAAGCTTCTGGAATAACCATTCCGACATCTGTTTGATCGTATAGCGCACGTGCGAGTGGACGATTTTCAACGATCATGACATCATGCTTTTTAGCGATGTCTTTTATTTTCTGTGCCATGTAATCCGCCCCTTTAGCGACAACGATCGGGGCGTCTGCCTGTTGTTCATCATATTTTAAGGCAACTGCAAAATGCGTTGGGTTGGTAATGACGACATCTGCCTTTGGCACTTCTTGCATCATGCGGCGCATCGCCATTTCCCTTTGTTTTTGTTTAATGCGTGATTTAATGAGCGGATCCCCTTCTGTCTTTTTATATTCGTCTTTAATGTCTTGTTTCGACATACGAATATTTTTTTCAAAATCGTACCGTTGATACAAATAATCGAATATCGAAAGAAACAATAAAGCGACAGAAGCGGCGATGCCCATTTGAATCGTTAACCGTCCGAGCGTTGCCGCAATCGCACCGATCGATTTGTGCGATAACGATAAAATATCATCGATATGCAACCATAATACAGAGAATGTAACAACTCCGACAAACAATACTTTTAAAATCGATTTTAATAATTCGACGATCGCTCGCAGCGAAAATATACGTTTAAATCCTTGAATCGGATCGAGTTTGCTTAGTTTCATTTGTAACGGCTCCGTCGTAAATAAAAAGCCGACTTGTACAAAGTTTGCAAATAGTGCCGCAGCGATCGCCGCTAAAAAAATCGGGCCGACGAGCATCGCGAGCTGCTGGAGAAGATCCATGAAAATGAGCTGCACCGAATGAACGGTAACGTCCATGAAAAAATAATGCTGAAACGACTGACGAAACAGCCGTACCACCGCATCTCCCCACGCGCCTGAAGAAAAAGAAAGCACGATAAAAACAACGAGCATCAAAAAGGCAGCGGTCGCATCAGCACTTTTCGCCACTTGCCCTTTTTTACGCACTTCTTGCCGCTTCCTCGGCGTCGCTTTTTCTGTCTTTTCCCCAGCGAAAAACTGTAAATCAACCGACAGCCAGCTCACGTTATGCGCCTCCTAGTAATTTCATCATGCCGCGCATCGACATAAAAGTCAGTTCGAACAACTGTTTCGTAACAACAAACATGCTTGAAAACACAATGATAAACAAAACGAAACTAACTATAATTTTTACAGGTAAACCGATGACGAAAATGTTCATTTGCGGAACTGTCCGAGCGACAATGCCGAGCGCTACATCGACTAAAAATAAACACCCGACAATCGGAATAGCCATTTGCAACGCAATGACAAACATCGCTTGAAATAAACGGACAACTTGTTCTGCAACGGCTCCATTCCCAAAAGGGACGAGGTGGTCAACCGGAATGAATCGATAGCTATAAAAAATACCGTCTAACAACAAATGATGTCCATTGACGGCTAACAAAAAAAATAATGCGATCGTATATAAATATTGCCCCATCAATGGGCTTTGGGCACCTGTTTGTGGATCAATGACGTTTGCAATAGCAAAACCCATTTGGAAATCAATGAGTCCGCCTGCAATTTGAATCGCCGACATAATCATAAAAGCAACAAGACCGATAAGTAATCCGACAAGCACTTCTTTAATGAGCAGCATCATATACGTTCCGTCAATATTTAATGGCTCTGGATCAAGGGAAAAAAACATGAGCCAACTAATGAAAAAAGCAAAACCGATTTTATGAACGTTCGGTATATTTCGATACGAAAATAGCGGCATCGTAACAAAGAAGGAAGCGACGCGCGCAAAAATAAGTAAAAAAGTCGGTATATACGTATATAGCTCCATACGTTTCATCCTACAAATTTACTTAAGTTACTAAAAATGTTGTATGCATATGAAATCATGCGTGAAAGCATCCACGGGCCAAAGAAAATAAGACCGAGCAACACAGCGACAATTTTCGGAACGAATGCTAACGTCTGTTCTTGAATTTGCGTCGTCGCTTGCAAAATGCTAACAAATAATCCTACTGCCAACGCAAGCAACATGAGCGGTCCACATACAATAAGCACCATATATACGCCACGTTCGGCAACTTGAATGACAAAATCGGGACTCATATTTCCCACCTACTTTAAAAGCTTTCTAGTAACGATTTAACAACTAAATACCAACCATCGACGAGAACAAATAATAAAATTTTAAATGGCAATGAAATCATGACCGGCGGCAACATCATCATCCCCATCGACATGAGCACACTAGCAACAATCATATCGATAACTAAAAACGGGATAAATAACATAAAGCCAATTTGAAAAGCGGTTTTTAATTCGCTAATCGCAAAAGCAGGAACGAGCGCTGACATCGGAATATCTTGCACCGTTTTCGGCTGTTCAACCCCTGCGTAGCTTAAAAATAACGCTAAATCTTTTTGGCGCGTATGTTTGCTCATAAACTCTTTCAGCGGTACTTCCGCCCGCTCATATGCTTCTTCTAAGTTTATTTGTTCATCGAATAACGGCTGCAACGCCTCGCGATTAATTTGTTGAAATGTCGGTGCCATGATGAAAAATGTTAAAAATAGTGATAGCCCAATTAACACTTGGTTTGGCGGCATTTGTTGCGTTCCAAGCGCTGTTCTAACAAACGATAAAACGATGACGATGCGCGTAAACGATGTGACCATAATTAAAATGCCAGGCGCCATCGACAAGACGGTTAACAACAATAACAGCTTCACAGATGTAGCAACATTTTCGGGCGCACTATTGTTAAAAAACTGCATCACTTCATTCATGTTGATCCCTTTCTTTTTCCAACGCGCTCATTGCTTTTTTTCGCTCATGAGCTAGCTGTTGTAGCTCTTGATTGAACAGCTGACGAAAGCGAGGTTCGCTCGCTTTCCGCTGCCAAAGCGACTGCAGCGATTTCCATACGCCCGCCGCATCAAGCATGGAGTCGAGGCGCGCTTCATGTTGCTTAAGCAGCTCTTCAATTTCTTGTTCATCGGTAATTTCCTTTAATAAGTGAATCGACTCGCCTACACCGACAACAAACACACGCCGACCAACTTTCACAATTTGAATGGTCCGATTCGTTCCTAAACTTGTCCCACCTAAATGTTGAATGAGCCCTTTTCGCTCATAAAATCGGTTTTGTTTATTTAACCATCTTAAAAGCGAATATAGTAAAAAGATAACAAACGCCGTCGCAGCAATGAGTTTAACAAAATCCCAAACGGTAACAGGAGACGGTTGGGCAATCGTTTCATTTGGCGCATCATTGTTCGTTTGTTGTTCCTTACATGCTTCTGGATGCTCTAAACATTCTTTCACGCTATTCGTTTGTTCTGCAAAAGCAGGAGAAACTGCTTGCAGAACAACGAACGCGCACAATATGATCATGCGGATATAGCGCAATGAATTCCACCTCTAACCGAGCGTTTTGTTAATTGCTTCAATGACGCGATCTGCCTGGAACGGTTTCACGATAAAATCTTTTGCTCCTGCTTGAATCGCATCGATAACCATCGCTTGTTGCCCCATTGCAGAGCACATAATGACTTTGGCGTTGCTATCAATTTTTTTAATTTCTTTCAACGCTGTAATGCCATCCATTTCTGGCATCGTAATATCCATCGTCACTAAGTCCGGGCGAAACTCTTTATATTTTTCTACCGCCTGCGCCCCATCAGCTGCTTCCGCTACAACTTCGTGTCCGTTTTTCGTTAAAATATCTTTAATCATCATTCTCATAAATGCTGCATCATCAACAATTAAAATTCTTGCCATTCTCCAAAAACCTCCCGAATTATCGTAATTTGTTTAACCGATCGCTCTGGCTAATAATGCTTGTTACACGCACCCCGAAATTTTCATCGATAACTACCACTTCACCTTTGGCAATGAGTTTATTGTTTACTAAAATGTCAACAGGCTCACCAGCTAGTTTATCGAGCTCGATAATCGATCCTGACGATAAGCTTAAAATATCTTGCACCGATCGCTTCGTGCGTCCAAGTTCTACCGTCACTTGCAACGGAATGTCGAGCAACATATCGAGATTGCGCGACTCCGCTTCCGGTAGCGGTGCAGGTTCAAAGCTTGCAAAAGCAACAGGCTGGACGTTGACAGGCTGCTGCACAGCTCCTGTTCCAAAATGTTGAGGAGCCTCTTTTTGCGTTTGTTGAGCCGATGAAGGCGCTGGCTGCGTTGGTGCGGATGGCGCGGTTTGGCGTGGCTCATTCGTATTTATTGTAGCTGATGTTTGCGTATTTGTACTAGACGGATTTAATAAATTTTCAACTAATTCTTTCGCAAAATGAATCGGAAGTAACTGCATAATGTTTGAATCAATTAAGTTCCCTACTTTTAAACGGAACGATACTTTCACGAGCACATCGTCAGGCGGTAAATATTCAAACCCTTCGCCTTCTGATAAATCAAGCAAGTGTAAGCTTGGCGGAGAAATGTCAACTTTTTTACTAAAAATCGTCGACATCGATGTCGCCGCCGAGCCCATCATTTGATTCATTGCCTCTTGCACGGCGCTCAGTTGAATGTCATCCATGAGAGCTGGCGGGTTTGTTCCGTCTCCTCCCATCATTAAGTCCGCAATAATAGCCGCATCCGACTGTTTAATAACAAGCAAGTTCGTTCCTAAAAATCCTTCCGTATAGCTCACTTGAATCGCAACATACGGATGCGGAAATTCTTCTGCTACACGCGCACGCTCGATAAGCGAAACGCTCGGCGTCGTAATTTCGACCTTTTGATTTAATAACATCGATAACGCTGTCGCGGAACTACCAAACGAAATATTTCCTATTTCACCAAGTGCATCTTGTTCGATTGGTGTCAACACGTCATCAATTGACATTGTGCTAGACGGCATCGGATCTTCATCAATCCCACGCAACAACGCATCAATCTCGTCTTGAGATAACATATCGTCACTCATCATCGCCGTCTTCCCCCTTTATCACATCTAAAATTTGTACCGCTAATCGTTTGTTCATTTTTCCTGGCTGTCCGATAAACTTCGGCACATCTCCTACTTTAATGATTAATGGATCACGAACCGTTTGATCTAATTGAATGACATCGCCAACAGAAAGTTGCAAAAACTCTTGTACGGAAATCGTCGATGTTCCGAGCTGTGCAATCATCGGTACTTTCGTTTGTTTTAGCCGTTTTTGCAACGTTGCGACTTCTTCCGGTTCGCGCTCTTTTTTTTGCGTCTGCATCCAATAATGGACGGATAATTTCGGGATGATTGGTTCTAGCACGACGTGCGGGATACAAATATTAATCATCCCACTAATATCACCAATTTGCGTATTTAATGAAATGACGACAACCGTTTCGTTTGGCGATACCATTTGTAAAAATTGCGGGTTTACTTCAAAATCTGTAAGCATCGGATCCATGTCGGCGACCGATTCCCATGCTTCACGTAAATTACTAAACGCTTTTTCAAACAAGTTCGACATAATTTTCGTTTCGATTTCCGTTAAATTTTCAATTTTATTTAAGCTCATTCCTCTGCCGCCTAATACGCGATCAAGCATCGCATAAGCGATATTTGGGTTCACTTCTAACAGCACGCGCCCATCAAGTGGTGGAACTTCAAATACTGTTAAAATCGTCATTTTCGGAATGGAGCGAATAAATTCCTCATACGGCAATTGGTCAGCCGATGCGACTGAAATTTGCACGTATGTGCGCAATTGAGCGGAAAAAAACGTCGTTAGCAAGCGGGCAAAGTTTTCATGTATGCGCGTTAAGCTGCGAATTTGGTCTTTCGAAAACCGCAACGCTCGCTTAAAGTCGTACACTTTCACTTTCTTCTCTGCTTCTTCTTTTTTCAATTCATCAGCGCTCATCTCTCCAGCAGATAGCGCCGCCAACAAGGCATCAATTTCACTTTGCGATAAAACTTCTCCTGACACCGTTCTCACCTCCTACTCCTATTCATATGATTTACTGGAGAATAAAGGAGGTTATATAAATTTTTTCTACTTTTCCTTCTTGCATCAGCTCATTAATACGTTCGCGCAGTTTTTTCTCTAAAAGAAGTTTTCCTTGCTTTCCTTTAAATTGCTCTCCTGTCATTTCTGACAGTTCTTCAATAATAATATTTTTAATTTGAAAATCGCGCTTTTCTGCTTCTTCTTTCGCTTTTTCGCTATCTGTTTGAATTTTAAACGCAATTTTTATGAAGCGACCATCCGATAAGTTCGTCATCATTTCAGGGACATCAAACGAGCTGGCGACAATTTCATCGACCGTCGGCTCTTTCGGCTCATCATTTCCCATGAACTTCATAACAACAATAAGTGCAACAACGCTAACGAGCGTAATAACCCCCATGATAATAAGCATCACTTTTAACATTTTATTGTCTTTCAACGTCGGATCCCTCCGCATCTCTCCTTAATCCAAGCACCGAAATGTTACGGTAAAATGTTTCTACTAATAACATAACATCTTCAACAGACTCCCGCACGACAAACTTTTTGCCATTCGTTAACGTAATTGTCGTGTCAGGGAAAGCTTCAACTTGCTCTATGTAAATAGCGTTTAACGTGAAAGGTTTTCCGTTTAATCGCGTTAATTGAATCATTATGTATCGGGGGCAATCGCCCCCGTCCCCCCTTTATTCATTATTTCTTCAAGTTGACAAGCTCTTGTAAAATTTCATCCGACGTTGTAATAATGCGTGTATTTGCTTGGAATCCGCGCTGTGCAACGATCATTTCCGTAAACTCTTCTGACAAATCAACGTTTGACATTTCAAGCGCCCCAGAAATAATTTCACCTGCCCCATTTAAACCAGGGCGTGATAATTCATTAATCGTTAGACCGTTTGCATTTCGATCAAGCTTACCCGAGTTGTTCGTTTCTTTAAACGTATTGCCACCCATTTTCTCTAACCCTGTCGGATTCGGGAATTGTGCCAATAAAATTTGTCCCGCAATTTTCAATTGCCCGTTGCTGTCGATGAACGTCACTTTGCCATCTGCCGTAATTCCAAAGCTTTTCGCCGTTTTCGGAATTTGAATGAGTCCTGGCTCAAAGCTTGTCACGTTCCCATATTTTGGTTCACTATAATCTTGTAATACTTGCTGGACACTTTCCACAAAACCGCTAATTCCTTCTAAATATGGCCCCATCATTTTTTCAGCTTCCGCTAACGTATCCGGCCAATCAGCTTCGTTTTCTGGAAGTAGCGGAACAGGATTAATACTGGCTTTCGGAGATACACGATCATTAAAATACGTCCCAGCTGCAGCAAGCGTTGCATCATCTGGATCTGTCTTTCCTGTAATTTTCTCGTTTAGACTTTTTAGTTCATTGTTAAAGTTTTTAATAAAATTAATGAAATCTGTTTGTGTAGTTGGGTTATTATCCGGGTCTTTCGTAAACTCATCCTTCCACTTCTTTATGAAGTTCACAAGACCATTGGTACTATTAAGAAATACATCTAAGTCACGTCTCGCTTGAGCAACATATGGTGCGTTCGCGATAACAGTATCCACATCTTTAATCGCTGCTTCCCCGATTAAATATTGCCCGTCCGAGTTTACAATATAACCGTATTCATCTAAATAAAAGTTACCGGCACGTGTAAAGCTTAAGTTAAACACGCGGTCAATTGGTACACCTGTATTCACTTTATTTGTTCCGAGCTTTCCAGCTGGTCCATCCATGCTAATTAATGTGACGTCGTTAATCGAGCCAACAACGAAAAAGCCGTCGCCACCGAGCGCCAAATCGAGCGGACGAGATGTCGTTTGCGTCGATCCTTGCGTATGAATCGTTTCGATCGAACCAAGTCCACTCCCTAAACCAATTTGTTTTCCGTTCATTCCTCCGCGCGTGCCTGTCGATGATGTCGCTGCGGAAATTTGTTGCGACACAAGGTCTTTAAACGTCACACGCGCTTTTTTGTAGCCGTACGTATTGACGTTAGAAATATTGTTACCAATGACGTCTAATTTATATTGGAAGTTGCGAATACCACCAATACCAGTAAACATTGAACGTAACATATAATCCTCTCCTTTTTGTTATTTGAGCGGCTTCTGTCATTCCGCACGCTCAAAGGCTTCCTGTAACGGTCCAGCCTTTTATATAATGATGGCGCCATTAATATTTGTAAACAGTTGCGTTTGTGCTTCTTCGCGATTCATCGCGGTAATGACCGTTTCATTCACAGCGCTCACAATTAATGCAGCTTCATTTGTAATGACGAGCGAATCACGCACCCCTTTTTGTTTCGCTTCTGCAATTTTTTGCCCAATCATTGCCCATTGTTCGTCGTTAATGTGAATATTTCGCTCTTGCAAACGTTGCTGCGCATGTTTGCTTATTTTTAACCCTTTTCCTGCTTCAACAAGCGCATCGCGAAACGATTGTCGCTCTGACTTTGATGAAGCAACGACTTGCTTTTTCGGTGGAATGAGCGGGGCGTGCGGGAAAAACTGTATTCGATCCATTCCCTCACCTCCTTTATTGCGACACTTTTGTGACGCGAGAGGCTAACACCGTTTCTCCTTGCTCGAGCTCTAACCATATATCTGTTCCTTTTTGAACGACCGCTTGAACAACACCGCTTTTTTCATCCCACGTCACCGTCTTGCCAATCCATTCACTATATTGAGCGAGCGACGGCGTAGATTGTTGTTGCATAAGCTTTTGCAACGCATCTAGCGTGCTGACAAGCTTTTCCGATGTACTTGTTTGCGATTCAATAAATTTGCCCATCATATTCGACATATTTACCATTTGTTCAAGCGATGAGAAGTTTGCCATTTGTGAAATAAATTCTCGGTCTTCCATCGGATTGAGCGGATCTTGGTGTTGCAATTGCGCAATTAAAATTTTTAAAAAATCATCTTTTCCTAACGAACTTTTTCCTGTTTCACGCTGTTTTACTTGGCGTTGTGATAAAAGTAAACTCGGATCGATCGCTGTCACAACTATCACCTCTACACGTCGAAATGAAACAACTCTTTTAACCACTCATCAAACGATTGGTCAGGCTGCTTTTTTTCTTCTTTTTGCTGTTGTTGCTGCTGTTGCTGCTTTTGTTGATGGAAGGCATGGTCGCGAAACTTTGCTTCGTCAAATACATTGAATTGTTCGACCGTCACTTGATCTGCAATGTGCGCAAGTTGATGGATGTGCTGTTCCACTAACTGTTTCGCCGCTTCCGTAGACGTAATCATTTTTGCCGTTAGCTTCCCTTTTTGCTGAATGAGTTTAATCGTGACGTATCCTAAATGCTCAGGATGCAACCGAATCAGTAATTGTGCATTTCCGTTTTTCCATTGTGTCAATTGACTTGCGCGAACGATCCGTTCGATTTGCGATGCAAGCGGGGTTTCGCTTGTCGTATTGACCGTTTGCACCTCTATTGGCACACTTTTTTCAACCGACTGCTGTACTGCATGTAGCGCACTTGGCATCCGAACGATCCGCTCCTTTTGCGATGCAAGCGGAGTTTCGCTTGTCGTATTGACCGTTTGCACCTCTATTGGTACATTTTTTTCAGCCGACTGCTGTACTGCATGTAGCGCACTTGGCATCCGAACGATTCGCTCCATTTGCGACGCAAGCGGAGTTTCGCTTGTCTGTGTCTCTAGCGGCACGCTTGATTGGACGGCTTGTTGAGCGTGCAACAGATCAGATGTGCGAACAATTCGTTGCATAGGAGCTAATTGTTCGTGGACAGGTAGCCACGATTGTTGTTGCTGGAACGGCCATTCAACCATTTTTTGCGCATTGTTCAACAACATAAGTTGGTTATTAACGACGTTTTGCAACATCGCCTGAATGGTAGCGTTTTGTTCATCATGTGCCCCAAACACGTGACGAAATGTTGCGCGCGCATATTCAATGATCTGCTCTGGAATCGCCCATTGCTTTTGCTCCAGTTGGAATAATGCAACGACAAGCATGAGCTCGTCTTTTTCATTTCGATCATCCGTTGGCGCAAACATCGCTTCAAGCGGTTGCCCAGATGAAAATCGTTCCGTGATGTCATTTTTCGTGTCTTCTGGCAAAAGGGAAAGGAACGCTTGAACGACATCGTTACATAACGTTTGTTTGTCTGCATACCCGTCATGAGCAGGAAGTTGTGCAAACCATTGTTGCAGCTGTTCCCAGTCGACAGTTTGTACCTTTTCGGATGAATGAACGGATTGCTGTAACGGTTTCGCCTCTTGACGCAACAATGCAATGATACGAGCAAATGCGTTGTCATCGCTCGTTTTCATTTGTCCATGTTGTCCGCTAGATGACGTCATGAAGGAAATCGGTGCGATATTCATCTACTCACCTCCTTTCAATTATCTGCTTTTTTCGCAAGCAAGCTCGTATATTTCGCCGCATTTTGTGCATCCATTTTTTCTAAAATGGCCGCCACTTTATCTGTTTTTAACTTCGACAATAAATTGACTGCCTCTTGATCTGACATTTGAGGAATAATTTCTGCCGCTTTGCGCGGAGACATCGTTTCATACATTTTGACAACATCAACACGCGGTGTACTTGTTTGCTCAGTTGGCGGTGTTGTTGTCGGCTCTTGCACTTGTTCCTTTTCCGCTTGCAAGCGGGCAATTTCTTGCTGAAGCGCATCAATTTCCGCTTCTTTTTCTTTGAGCGCATCTTTTGCCTTTTTTAGTTGTTTCTCTTTTTCAACGATCGTTGCTTTTAGCTCGACGAGTTGTTCTTGCAGTTTCTTTTTTTCGTTTGCTTCCGTTCCTTCTACCCACTGAGAAATAAAAGGCAATTGACCTGCATATTTTTTTCCTTGTTCAAATACGTTAATGCCAGAAAACGTTAAAATGAGCAAAGCGATTGAAATCGTAAATAACAGCGGAATAAAAACGACAAAGAGAAACCATTGCAACTTGCTTGTTTTTTTCGTTTCTTCATCTTTTTCAAACTGTTCCATTGACGCTCACCTTGTTTCTCGATAGCAATATTGCTGGATTGAAAGATCGTCCATCTGCTTTTGTTCCATCATGCGCATATGCTGAGCCATCATTTCGTCATGTTTTTCTTTCATCTTTTCATATTTTTTCACTTCTACGTTCAGCTCGACTAATTTTAGCTGTTTCAACTCCATATGCTGACGGGCTTGCATGACGAGATGTTGATAATGATCGATAATGCGTTGCAAATTGACCATAAATTGTTGAAAGGAGCGAATATGTTGAATAGCTACTCCCGATTGCAACTGATGTTTATGCTGTTCTTCATACTCTTCTTTTTGTTTTAAAAAATGGTACAGTTTTTCCGCCACTTCTTCAAATCGGCTGCGCGCCTCTTCATATTCGTGCAACGCTTTTTGTTTTTCGTGTTCTTTTAAGTTTAAAATTTTCGTTAGCTTAAACGGTGTCATCATTTATTCACCCTTGTTCAATAAGTTGAAACAACTGTTGAACGCTTTCGTTTATTGTGAATGATTCATGCACATCTTGCTTTAAAAATGAAATGATTTTTGGATAGTAACGAATCGCTTCGTCAATTTCTCGCGACGACCCTCGCTTGTAAGCTCCAATTTGAATTAAGTCTTCCGATTGAACGTATGTCGCAAGCAGCTCGCGCAATTTGTCTGCCACTTTCCGATGTTCTGGCGTGACGATATAGTTCATAACGCGGCTGACGCTTTTTAATACGTTAATTGCTGGATATTGTCCTTTATTCGCTAGTTGGCGCTCCAAAACAAAGTGACCATCTAAAATGCCGCGAACGGTATCAGCAATCGGCTCATTCATATCGTCTCCATCAACGAGCACTGTATAAAAGGCAGTAATTGTGCCATGCTCATTCGTCCCCGTTCGTTCAAGCAATTTCGGCAAAATCGCAAAGACAGACGGCGTATATCCTTTCGTCGTCGGCGGTTCTCCGATCGCCAATCCGATTTCACGTTGAGCCATCGCGACGCGCGTGACAGAGTCCATCATCAGCATAACGTTAAGTCCTTGATCGCGAAAATATTCCGCAATTGCTGTCGCTGCATATGCCCCCTTCATACGCATTAAGGCTGGCTGATCCGATGTAGCGACAACGACGATAGAGCGCTTTAATCCTTCGGGACCAAGGTCACGTTCAATAAACTCACGCACTTCGCGTCCGCGTTCGCCAATTAAAGCAATAACGTTTAAATCGGCATTTGTGTTTCGAGCAATCATTCCCATTAACGTACTTTTTCCAACACCAGAGCCGGCAAAAATTCCGACGCGTTGTCCTTTTCCAACCGTCAGTAAACTGTCGATGATTTTTACGCCGACCTCGATTGGCTCAGAAATCGGTGGACGCGTCATCGGGTTTGGCGGCTGGCGATCGATTGGAACAGCCGTTAGCCCTTTAGGAAGCGGCTGACCGTCGAGCGGTGCGCCTAGCGCATCAATGACCCGTCCGACAAGCGCTAAACCTACTTTAATTTCTAACGGGGAGCCCGTTGCCTCGACAATACAACCGGGGGCAATATCTTGAACTGTTGCATATGGCATTAATAGTACGTATTCATCGCGAAATCCAACGACTTCCGCTTGAATTTTCTTCTTTTTTTTATGGCCAATATGAATATAGCAAACATCACCGATCGAGCTTTCCGGCCCTTTTGCTTCAATCATTAAGCCGATCACACGCGTCACTTTGCCAAATCGTTTGTACGGGTCGAGCAGATCAATTTCATTGACGAGCGCTTGCCAATTCATTCATTTTCCCCCTCGATTCGCTCGAGCAATTGAAGTTTTAACTGCTCCAGCTGTGTGTCGACACTCGCATCAATGCGACCGAACGGCGACTCGACAATGCAACTTGTCTCCGCCAATGTTTCATCCGGATAAATAAACAAATGAACGTCTTGGCTAAATAGCGCTTTTAGCTCCTCTTTTTGACGAGCGACGACGTCATAATAAGCCGGATGAACGTATATTTTCACTTCTTCATGTTCACGAACTTCTTTAATGACTTGTTTTACAAGTCCAAGAAAATGTTCTTTATTTTCGGCGAGACGTTCGCCGATGATGCGCTCTGCTACTTTGCATGCAACGAGTAAAATCGTTTCATCGGCCGACTGCAACATATGGTAAAATTGCTCATTCGCTGATTGAACGATTTGTTTTGCTTCACGAATGGCTTCCGTATATTGTTGAAAACCGTCATGCCGTCCTTGCTCTAAACCGACCGCATAGCCTTCTTGACGCGCTTGCTCAATCCATCGGCTTCGTTCTTCTTCCCATTGCCTTTGTTCTTCGGCAATTTGTTGTTGAATCGATGCGTAGTACATGTCTGCTTCTTGACGAATGCTTGCTGCCTGTTGTTCCGCTTGTTCAATGAGCATTTGTGCATGTTCTACCGTTGCTTCCTCATGATGCTCGTTCGCTTCAGGCTGCATATCAGGCAGCATTTTTTTTACTTGAATGACCGCTCGTTGCTCCGTACACGTCCGAGCAAACGGGGCTTTAATGACTTTAGACAATAATATCATCTCCTCCGCCACGAGCAAAGACAATTTCACCCGCTTCTTCGAGACGGCGAATGACAGCAACAATGCGCGATTGCGCTTCTTCTACGTCGCGAAGACGAACTGGTCCCATAAATTCCATTTCTTCTTTAAACGTTTCCGCCATGCGCGATGACATGTTGCGGAAGACGACTTCTTTCACTTCATCGCTAGACACTTTTAATGCAAGCAACAAGTCTGCGTTGTCCACTTCACGAATGACGCGTTGAATCGCACGGTTATCAAGCGTAACGATATCTTCAAATACGAACATCCGCTTTTTAATTTCTTCCGCTAATTCTGGATCTTGAATTTCAAGAGCATCTAAAATCGTGCGTTCAGTAGCCCGGTCGACACCGTTCAACACTTCGACAACTGCCTCGATGCCACCTGTTTGCGTGTAATCTTGTACAACTGTCGTTGACAGCTTCCGCTCAAGCACTTGTTCTACTTCGTTAATCATTTCCGGCGATGTGCGGTCCATCAACGCAATGCGACGCGCGACATCGGCTTGCATTTCTTGTGGAAGCGCAGATAAAATTTGGCCAGCTTGGGCAGGGTCTAAATACGACAACACGAGCGCAATCGTTTGTGGATGTTCGTTTTGTAAAAAGTTTAAAATTTGTGCCGGATCGGCTTTCCGTGCAAAATCAAACGGACGTACTTGCAAGGCGGACGTTAAACGATTAATGATGTTCATCGCTTGCTCTGGACCGAGCGCTTTTTCAAGCACTTGTTTCGCATAAGCGATTCCGCCTTGTGAAATGTAATCTTGCGCTAAGGCGATTTGATGAAACTCTTCTAAAATCGTTTCTTTTTTCTCAGCATCAACTTGACGAACGTTAGAAATTTCAAGCGTTAGCTTTTCAATTTCTTCTTCAGATAAATGTTTATATACGGATGCTGACACGTCAGGACCTAACGAAATGAGGAGGATGGCCGCTTTTTGTTTTCCTGTTAGTTCGCCTTTTTGATCACGCTTTGCCATATAATCCCCTCCCTTATTCTTCTGCAAGCCATGTTCTTAACAGTTTTGCAAACTCTTCTGGTTTTTCTTTTGCAAGCTTTTCAAGCTGCTTGCGGCGCAGCGTTGCTTCTGTTTCGACTTCTTCGTTTACATCTGGAATGTGTACTGCCACTTGCTCTTCTTGTAGCGGCAGTTCGTCCATTTCTCCTTTTTTTCGCTTGCGCAACCATAAAAAGACGAGCAATGCAATGATGAAAACGAGCACCCCGCCACCAGCAAGGTAAGCCCACGTTGGAATGGCTGTAGATTGTTCGTCAAACTGCACCTTTCCGTTAAACGGCTGTACAGAAACGACGACGCGGTTTTGTAAGTCCGCATCGGTCCATTGACCTGCGATCTCTTTATCAACCGATGTACGCACGATCGTCCCTAAAATTTTTGTAATGTCGTCAACCGTTTGCGCCGGAAGTGAGTTCGGATCGTTTGGTGTCGGCGGTTCTACCATCACTTGAATGCCTAAATCTTTTACTTTATAAGGACTTGAAACAATTTCCTTTTTTATTCTATTAACCTCGTTGTTAATTGTTTCCTCGATTCGCTCATAATCCCCGTTTGTCTCGCCATTTGCCTCTTGATATCCGGGCACCTCGTTTTCTCCTACGCCCGTCGGGCCACCCGGCTGTGCCCCTTTTCCTGAAAACGTCTCAGTAATGCGTTGCACACTAACGGCGATGCCTTCCATATTCTCTTTATCCACTGGCTCAACAAGCTCTTCTTGACGGTTTTCTTGCGTGAAATCGACGTCGGCAGTCACAGACACGACTACTTTATCTTGGCCAATCATCGTTCCTAGCATTTGTTGAACACGCCGTTGAATGTCGCGCTCAATTTGTTGTTTCACTTCATACTGCTCAGCAAATGTTTTGCCAGACGAAAAATTTTCTTTATTTTTTAAGTCAAAGTACTCAAAATATTGATTCATAATGACGATATTTTCAGTAGGAAGGTTCGGCACGCTTTTGGAAACAAGATGGTATAACGATTGAATTTGCTGTTCATTGAATTTATATCCTGCCTTTGTTTTCAAAACGATCGATGCCGATGCTTCTTCCTGTTGATCACCAACAAAGATGGTCGGCTGGGGTAGATTAATCATCACTTTCGCATCTTCTACCCCGTCGATACTTTTTATTAAATTAGCGAGTTCTGTTTGCATTGCCTCAATTTTTAGCACGTTAAATTCGTTATCTGTCATCCCGAAGCCGGAGTTTTTCCCAAAAAACGAATAATCAATGCTGCCGCTTTCCGGGATGCCTTCTGCGGCCAATTCTACTTTTAACGTATTCACAAGTTGTTCAGGCACTAAAATCGTCGTGCCGTTATCGGCAACTTGCGACTGAATGCCGCGCTGATCAAGCGTTGCCTTAATTTGTCCTGCTTCTTGCGGCGATAAATTGCTGTAGAGAGGAACGAAATTCGTCCGCGTCGCAAAAAAAGCGGTGAGCGCCACGGCAATGACTACCAGGCCAACGAGTCCGAAAGCCATCCTTTTTTGCTGCTTTGTCCTCTCGCTCCAAAACAATTTGAATCGTTCTATCGCTTGTTTTAATTGCTCGTTCATATGCTTCCTCCGCTATCTCATGAGGTCAATTATACTTGCATTCTCATCACTTCTTGATACGCTTCAATCACTTTATTGCGCACTTCGATCGCTAGTTGAAGCGACACGCTTGCTTTTTGCGAAGCGATCATAACATTGTGTAAATCAACGTTTTCCCCTTTTGCTAACTTCGTCGTTAGTTCGTCTGATTGAATTTGCTGCTTGTTCACTTCTTGAATCGCTTCTTTTAAAAATTGTGAAAACGCCCGTTGCGCTTCAGCGGGCTTTATCGCTTGCCTCTGGACAGCTGGCAATAAAGCTGTACGTTGAATACGATCCATCATCGTTTATCCCCCTACTTTCCGATTTCTAACGCCTTCATTAACATTCCTTTCGTCGCGTTTAATACGGTCACGTTCGCTTCATATGAGCGAGTCGCGCTCATTAAATCGACCATTTCTTTTAACGGATCAACGTTTGGAAGCTGTACATACCCATTTTCATCTGCATCAGGATGAGATGGGTCATACACAAGTTTAAACGGCGTTTGGTCTTCGATAATTTTCGTCACTTTCACTCCGCCTGCTGCTCGCTCGTTCATGGCCTGACTCAAAAAAGAAGAAAACGATTCGTTCGGCTGCATGACAACCATTTTTCGCCGATACGGCTGCCACTTCCCATCTACCATCTTCGCTCGCGTCGTATCGACGTTCGCCATGTTGGCTGAAATGACGTCCATGCGCAATCGTTGCGCTGTTAATGCGGAAGCGGACACATTGAAACTTTGAAACATATATTATTTTCCTCCCTTAATGACTGTTTTTAAGGAGTTAAACTTCCCGTTCAGTCGTTCGACTAATGCGTTGTAATAAATTTGGTTTTGCGCTAAATCTGACATTTCTTTATCCAAATCGACATTGTTCTTATTATGATTGTAAACGAGATCGTTTTTCGTTGTCACGAAAAATTTGCTTGTCCTCCCTTTAAACTCAAAATGGCGCGGATCGGTACGATACGCTTGCAGCGCTTGTTGAAATTCGTTCCGGAACTGAACGTCTTTCGCTTGAAAGTTCGGTGTATCGACATTCGCAATATTGTTTGCGATCACTTTTTGCTTCAATGATGAGTAATTTAATCCTTGTTCTAATATTTGAAATGTATGTGAAAACAATTTCACGACATATTCCTCCTTGTGAAGACACCGTTCGACACCTTTATTGTAAAAAATTATTTCCAATATGTATATAGGGAACATTGGACTATTTTTCACATACTTTAACAAAAGAGGCATCTTTGCGAGAAAGATGCCTGCTTTATTTAAAGACTAAGAAGCTTTTCTTATTAATGATGTTTTAATTTTTCAAGCTCTGTTAAAAACTTATCGTTTAACACTTTAATGTACGTTCCTTTCATTCCAAGGGAACGAGATTCAATCACTCCAGCGCTTTCTAGTTTGCGCAATGCATTAACAATAACCGAACGCGTAATACCGACTCGATCGGCAATTTTACTTGCAACAAGCAAGCCCTCTGTCCCATTTAATTCTTCAAAAATATGTTCAATTGCTTCTAATTCACTATATGAAAGCGAGCTAATCGCCATTTGAACGACCGCTTTACTGCGCGCTTCCTCTTCAATTTCTTCCGCTTTTTCACGCAAAATTTCCATTCCAACAACCGTTGCACCGTATTCAGCTAAAATTAAATCATCATCGTCAAATTCTTTATCTAAACGGGATAAAATAAGCGTTCCTAAACGCTCGCCCCCACCAATAATCGGGACGATCGTCGTTAACCCGTTTTTGAATAAGTCTCTATTTTCTACTGGAAACGCCGTATACTCACTATGAATATCAAGGTTTGGTGATGTTTCTGTAATGTTAAATAAATTTTTCGTATATTCTTCTGGGAATTGACGGTCAGCTAACATTTTTTTCATTCGCTCGTTTTCAATCGTTTGTTTAATCGCAAATCCGAGCAATTTGCCTCGGCGGCTAACGACGAAAACATTTGCCTCGATCACTTCGCAAAGCGTTTCTGCCATTTCTTTAAAGTTTACTGGTTTGCCAGCTGCATTTTGCAGCATCGCATTAATTTTTCTTGTTTTTTCAAGTAAATTCATCTCGCATCCTCCTTATAAAATAAACTGACTTAAATCTTTGTTTCGCACAATATTTCCAAGTTTTTTCTCCACATATTGCGGAGTGATGACAATTTTTTCAAGATGCACATCCGGTGCTTCGTACAATAAATCTTCTAACAACTTTTCCATAATCGTATGAAGACGGCGTGCGCCAATGTTATCTGTTTGTTGATTGACTTCAAATGCTACTTCCGCAATTTTACGAATAGCATCGTCAGAAAATTCAAGTTGTATACCTTCTGTTGCAAGTAAAGCGACATATTGTTTTAAAAGGGCATTGTTTGGCTCCACTAATATTTTTACGAAATCATCTACCGTCAGCTTCGTCAACTCGACGCGAATCGGGAAACGCCCTTGCAATTCTGGAATTAAGTCAGACGGTTTCGCCATGTGAAACGCACCAGCCGCAATAAATAAAATATAGTCCGTTTTCACTGGTCCGTATTTCGTCATCACAGTTGACCCTTCCACAATCGGCAAAATGTCGCGTTGTACACCTTCACGGGAAACGTCAGCTGATGAGCCAGTCTGTCCTTTTCGCGCAATTTTATCGATTTCATCAATAAAAATGATGCCTGATTGTTCAGCTAACTGAATGGCTTCTTGCGTCACTTCGTCCATGTCGATCAGCTTTTGCGCTTCTTCGTTCGTAAGTACATGGCGCGCTTCTTTCACTTTTAATTTCCGTTTTTTTCGCTTCTTTGGCATAAAGCTGCTTAACATATCTTGCATATTGACGCCCATTTGCTCCAAACCAGCACCTTGAAATAAGTCAAACATCATCGGTTGTTGCTCTTCCACTTCAACCGTCACAAATTCATCTTCTAACTCACCGTTTGCGAGCTTCCACGCCATTTGTCGCCGTTTTTCGGCAAGATGTTGCTCATCGCCTCCTGTTTCCGGCTGCTCTTGTGCACCACCAAACAAAAGTTCAAATGGATTTTTCATCGGCTGCTTCGTTTTTTCAGGCACGAGCAATTCAACAAGACGCTTGTTCGCCAACTCTTGCGCGCGCTCTTTCACTTCGTTCATTTTTCTTTCTTTTACAATACGTACAGACGTTTCAACGAGATCACGTACCATCGATTCGACATCGCGTCCGACATAGCCGACTTCAGTAAATTTCGTCGCTTCTACTTTTACGAACGGAGCGCCAACAAGTTTCGCTAATCGCCGCGCAATTTCTGTTTTTCCTACGCCCGTCGGTCCAATCATCAAAATGTTTTTCGGCACGACTTCATCGCGCAACTTCTCGTCTAACAAGCTGCGGCGATAACGGTTTCTTAACGCGATCGCCACCGCCTTTTTCGCTTCATGCTGACCGACGATAAATTGATCAAGTTTTTCAACAATTTGTTTTGGCGTTAACATGCCGCTCCCCCCTTACAGCTCTTCGACAATAATGCAATCGTTTGTGTACACGCAAATATCGCCCGCTACTTTTAATGCTGCTTCCGCAATTTGCTTCGCTGTTAAATGCTCACCTGCATACGCCTTTAACGCTCTCCCTGCCGCTAGCGCATAGTTGCCACCTGAGCCGATCGCTAATATACCATCATCCGGTTCAATGACTTCTCCCGTTCCGGAAATGAGGAGTAAATGGGTGTCGTCCATGACGATTAACATCGCCTCTAACCGGCGCAACACTTTATCGCTCCGCCATTCTTTCGCTAGCTCAACCGCAGCGCGCTGTAAATTTCCGTTGTATTCTTCCAGCTTTCCTTCGAACATTTCAAACAACGTGAACGCATCGGCTACCGCCCCCGCAAAGCCAGCTAACACTTTGCCGTGAAAAAGCCTACGAATTTTTCGTGCGGTATGTTTCATCACAACAGCATTGCCGAACGTTACTTGACCATCACCTGCCATCGCCCCTTTCCCTTGGTGGCGAATCGCAAAAATCGTCGTCGCATGAAATTGGCTCATAAACATCCTCCTTATTTTCGTTATGCGCGCGGGTGGGAATGTAAATACATATGGCGCAAATGATCTTTCGTTACATGTGTATACACTTGCGTCGATGAAAGATGCGCATGCCCTAACAATTCTTGTACAGAACGTAAATCCGCGCCTTCATTTAACAAATGGGTCGCAAATGTATGACGAAACATATGGGGACTTACTTTTAGCGAAAGAGCAGCGCGTTCGACGATGTCGTTTAAAATATGGCGCACCCCTCTTGGCGTTAACGCGCCGCCGCGCGCATTTAAAAAAAGCACATCCGTCGGCGCTTTTGTTTTGCTTATCAGTTGCTGACGTCCGTCTTGTATATATCGTTCAAGCGCTTCTTTGGCGTACGTACCGAACGGGACATATCGCTGTTTATTTCCCTTTCCGTAAATTAAAATGGTACATACCGAAAAATCAATGTGTGATAAGCGAATGTTACAACATTCACTTACCCGTACACCCGTTGCGTACAACAGCTCGATGATGGCTTGGTTTCGTTGACCGATCGCTGTATTCAAATCATTGACAACAAACAGCTGTTCTAATTCGTCTTGGTACAAAAAATGTGGAATTTTCTGTTCTTTCTTCGGCAACGAAGCAAGGGCAAACGGATTTTCAGAAACGATTTTTTCACGCACTAAAAATTTATAAAAACTGCGCAAACTCGACATTTTCCGGGCAATCGAACGGCTAGATTGCTTCCGCTTATGAAGCTCCGTTAAAAACAGGCGAACGTCGCTGTAAGAGACGTCTTGCAATCGTTTGACTTGTTCGCGCTCCATAAATTCGAAAAATTCGCCAATATCATGCTTATAACACGCAATTGTATATTCTGAATAATTTTTTTCTATTTGTAAATATTCAATGAACAAATGTAACGTAAAATTCACATTTTCCATTCGATCACCTCACAAGAGCTACTAAATAGTAGCATAATTTAGCAGCTCTTGCAATGAATTTCACAACTTTTTTAAAAATTTCTGAATCGTTTCTAACGCCCGTTCTGCATACCGTTCATTTTTTTTCTTTTTATCTTTAATCGGCTCATCAAGCGGGGCAAATAACCCGAAATTAGCGTTCATCGGCTGAAAATGTTTTGGGTTCGCTGACGTAATGTAATGCGCCATGCTGCCGATTGCTGTTTCCTGTGGAAATACGATCAGTTCTTTCCCGAGCACGTAATGTGCGGCGTTGATCCCTGCCACAAGTCCTGAGGCTGCTGACTCAACATATCCTTCGACACCGGTCATTTGTCCTGCGAAAAATAGGTCTTCCCTCTCTTTATATTGATACGTCGGCTTTAGTAACTTTGGAGAGTTCAAAAACGTATTGCGATGCATGACACCGTATCGTACAATTTCTGCTTGTTCAAGCCCCGGAATGAGACGAATGACTTCTTTTTGCGCCCCCCATTTTAAATGCGTTTGGAAGCCGACAATGTTGTATAACGTCCCTGCCGCATCATCTTGACGAAGTTGTACAACAGCATAAGGACGTTTCCCTGTACGTGGGTCTTCTAAACCGACAGGCTTCATCGGACCAAACAGCAACGTCTTTTTCCCGCGTCGTGCCATAACTTCAATTGGCATGCATCCTTCAAAATAAATTTCTTTTTCAAACTCTTTTAAAGGAACTGTTTCAGCAGAAATGAGCGCATCATAAAATCGCTCGAACTGCTCCTCTGTCATCGGGCAGTTAATGTACGCCGCTTCCCCTTTATCATAGCGAGATTTCACATACACTTTCTCCATGTTAATGCTTTCTTTTTCAACAATCGGTGCTGCCGCATCGTAAAAGTATAAATATTGTTCCCCTGTCAACGCTTGAAGTTGTTCTGAAAGCGACTGCGATGTTAGCGGGCCGGTCGCAATGATGGTCGGACCGACCGGAATCGCTGTTACTTCTTCACGAATGACGGTAACGTTCGGATGATTCGCTACCATTTCCGTCACTCTTGCCGCAAATTCGTGACGATCGACAGCTAAAGCGCCGCCGGCTGGCACTGCACAAGCATCTGCTGCTTTTATAATAACGGAGTCTAAACGACGCATTTCTTCTTTTAACACACCGACCGCATTCGTTAATGTGTTCGCACGAAGAGAATTGCTACATACAAGTTCCGCAAATTTATCGGTATGATGCGCGGGGGTTTGTTTAACCGGACGCATTTCGTACAATCGAACACGAATGCCGCGCTTCGCTAGCTGCCACGCCGCTTCACTTCCTGCTAGTCCTGCTCCGATAACTGTTACTTCCATATACATATTCCCT
>NZ_DAITON010000002.1:0-55762 GCF_036834105.1 Anoxybacillus sp.
AGCGTTCGTCCTGAGCCAGGATCAAACTCTCCATAGAAAGTTTATCTCTAGCTTCATACGCTTTTCGCTTCGTTCAGTTTTCAAGGAACATCTTTGTCTAACGACGACTTTAGCATTTTATCACTTCTTTTTGTTTACGTCAACATCATTTTTTTGTACTGACGCTGACGACGTTTATTAATTTAACACACGAAACATTTTATTGTCAACAATATTTTTTTAAAAAATGTTGTTATTTATTCATGCATCATATCATGCTGTTTTTTGCATAAGATGGTCATAAAAAGGACAAGGGGGGAACAAATATTGAAGTTTTTTTATATTCTCGACGGAAAGAAAATAAAAAAGTGGCTGCTCATCATATCAATCGCCTTTGTTACAGCCTCCATTTTGTATATTCAACAAATCGCAAATGAATCTGTATTTTCCAACGATCTTGGGCCGAAAGCAATTTATAAAGTCGAAAATAAAAAAAATGAGCTCGCCCTAACATTTGACATTAGTTGGGGAGAAACAAATGCTATTCCTATTTTAAACGTATTGAAAAAGCATGATGTAAAGGCCACGTTTTTCCTATCTGCTTCTTGGGCCGAACGTCATCCTCGCATCGTGAAAAAAATTGTAGAGGATGGTCATGAAATCGGAAGTATGGGCTACGAATATAAAAACTATACCGAACTTGAACGAGGGAAAATTATCCGTGATTTAGCACAAGCTAAAAAAGTATTTGATACGTTAGGCATGAAACATGTCTCTTTTCTTCGTGTGCCAACAGGAAATTTTAACAAAAACGTTTTAAAAACTGTTCATTCTTTCGGCTATACTGTCGTGCATTGGAGTGTTGATTCAAAAGATTGGCTTAATCCTGGGGTAAACTCGATCGTACAAAATGTTACAGAAAACGCGAAAAGCGGAGATATTGTATTACTCCACGCATCAGATTCGGCGAAACAAACCGCTCAAGCGTTAGAACAAATCATTATATGGATGAAAAAAGAAGGATATAAAAGTGTACCAATATCTGATCTTATCAACAACGCGCATATAAAAAGCAAAGAAATAAAATGAGGCTTTGCCGCCTCATTTTATTTACGTAAAAGTCTATGCAAAACGAGCAATTGATACGCATTGCAAATTAATAACGGAAACAACATTAAATATAGCCAATTTTCCTCGTTAATTCTCAACACCGGGAACCATTCAATCACTGTAACAACAACCATGAAAAATAATGCAGGCACAAACGCCTCTCTATTTGTTTCCCTCATTTTTACATATGCAACAACGAGCCCGAATACAAAAATAAACAGGGCCACAAGCACATAACTAACAATTGATTCTCCTTGTTCAGCAAACAGCTGATAACGGAAATAAACAAGGTCAAATAAAACGAAGGCGATTAACACAATTTGTACCGCATTCCATAATTGAACTGAACGAAACATTCCGAGACCAAAGCGATGGATCGTTAAATATGCAAAGAAACCCATTTGACTAATGACACTAAAAATAAAACCTACGCCAATAAGCCAGACGAGAACAGATAATATCTCCTTTACTTCGAAGGATGTAAAAAGGTGAGCATATTCATTCCACTTCACAACGAATCCAACAACTCCAGTGCTTATACCACCGACAAACAACGTAGAAAAGAACAACTGAACCCACTTTCGACTATTCAACTCATGTAACCCCCACTTTTCAATATTCCTTTCAAAATTCTATCAACGAAATAAGAAAAATGCTAGCGAATATTTTTGCAAAGAACATTGAATATTAACAGTAAGGAAACTTGTTGAAAGGGGCCTTTGGTAATGAAACGAACATTTCTGCTCCTCGTATGTAGTTATGTATTAGTACTGACAGGGTGTGCCCAGCAAGAAAAAACCGCTGTTCAACCCGATTACGATCAAACGAAAAAAATGGTCGTCGACATTTTAAAAACGGATGAAGGGAAAAAGGCAATTCAAGAAGTAATGGGAGATGAAAAAGTCAAACAACAACTCGTCATCGATCAACAAATAGTAAAAAAAACAATTGAAGAAACGTTAACTTCAGACAAAGGAAAAGCATTTTGGAAAAAAGCATTTGAGGATCCGAAGTTCGCTCAAAATTTCGCGAAAAGCATGCAAGAAGAACATGAAAAATTGTTGAAAGCGCTCATGAAAGATCCTGAATATCAAGCAATGATTGTAGACATTATGCAAAATCCAGAAATGAAAAAACTCATACAAACGGAAATGAAAAATAAAGATTTTCGCGCTCACTTGCAAAAAGTGATTATAGAAACATTTAGCAGCCCGCTATTTAAAGCGAAAATTGAAGACATTCTTATGAAGGCAGCGGAAGAAATGCAAGGGGGGAAGAAAAAGTCTGATGAAGAAGGGTCAAGCGAAGAACAAACAGCATGAGGGGCTCAATCGCCCCTCATCGCAATTTCGCAATGATTTTTCTTGCAATATCCATATACACTTTTCCGATCGGATGATCTTCCCCATATACTGAAGGGGCGAAATCATCATCGTTCCAATCTGGTTGTCCGAGCGGCAGTTGTCCTAATAAATCCGTCTGCAGTTCTTCAGCTAACTTTTGACCGCCGCCTTTTCCAAAAATATATTCTTTTTCCCCCGTCGTTTTGCTTTCAAAATATGACATATTTTCAATGACACCGACAACTTCATGATTTGTACGTACCGCCATCGCTCCCGCCCTCGCTGCTACAAAAGCTGCTGTTGGATGAGGAGTCGTCACAATAATTTCTTTCGATGTTGGGAGCATTGTATGCACATCTAACGCTACATCGCCTGTACCTGGAGGCAAATCTAATAATAAATAATCCAACTCTCCCCATTCCACTTCATCAAAAAAGTTTTTTAACATCTTCCCAAGCATCGGGCCGCGCCAAATGACCGGGGAATTATCTTCTACAAAAAAGCCCATAGAAATAACTTTTACTCCGAACCGTTCAACTGGGATGATTTTTCCCCCCCGAACGATAGGGCGCTCAGTAATGCCCATCATGTCTGGTACGCTAAATCCATAAATGTCAGCGTCAATTAAACCGACTTTTTTACCAAGCCGTGCAAGCGAAACAGCTAAGTTAACGGAAACCGTCGATTTTCCTACTCCACCTTTTCCGCTTGCGATCGCCAAATAAATCGGCTCATTTACCATTCGCTCTTCTTCTAACGGCAATTGAGCAAAGCGAAGTCCAACAGAAGACGCCCCCGCATCTTTTAAACGTTGCACAACGGTTTGTTGTACTTGAAGTTGTTGAGCCGTTTCCGTTTTAGCTAAAGCAATCTTTACGCTCACTAGTCCTTTTTCTTCATTTATCTTGACTTCTTGAATGGCCCCTGTTTCTTTAAACGTTTTTTTCAAAAAAGGGTCATAAATTGTTTCGAGCAGTTCCAAAACTTGTTTTTCTGTCAACATCGCGCCTCACCAATCCTTATGTATTCGGTTTCACACTTTCAATATAACATAATTTTCTTAATAAAAAAATGAATCCCTCTCATTCAGAAGGATCGCGTTCATTTGATACATAGCGCAAAACACCTTTGTAAATCGAAGCGGCAAGCTTTTCTTGATACGATGGGGACGATAACAACATTCGCTCTTCTTCATTTGACAAAAAACCTACCTCAACTAACACTCCTGGCTTTTTTGCTTTTTTTAATAAATATACTGTTTGAATCGGTTTCGCCAATCGGTCTGTATTTTCCAAATTAATGCGTAGCTCTTGTTGAATAAACTTAGCTAATCGTTCATTCTCCTTTAACGAAGGATAATAAAACACTTGCGCGCCTTTCCATTTCGGTGAAGGGATCGCATTTAAATGGATGCTAATAAAAAAATCAGCTTCTGACTCATTAACAAATTGAACTCGTCGTTGTAAATCTTCTATTTTTCTCCGACTATATCCTCTCGTTTGCTCGCTTGCTAAATCGTAATCCCCTTCTCTTGTCATTTGAACAAGTGCTCCTTGTTGTTGCAAGTAATCACGTAATTTTAGCGCTACATGAAGAGCTATTTCTTTCTCAATTACATCTCCCCCAATCGCCCCCCCATCAGGGCCACCGTGCCCTGGGTCAAGAATGATGACCTTCCCTGATAACGGTAAGCTCCACGCTTTCCACGAGCGATCGCTTAACACGTAAAACTGTAACAAAAGGACAAAAACGATAAAAAGAACGATAATGCGTATTTTCATCCCTTCTCCTCCCCACTATTTATGTTATATGGGACAAGAGAAGAATTTAGAACGGTTACTTTAAACGAAGCTTTTGACGACGCAATCCTTTTTCCATTCCTTCTTCCCACCATGCGTCGATATAGCGAGCACATACATCGTATATCCCATCTCTCAACTGTTTCATGTACTCATGTAGCTCATGAATGAGCTGCTCATACTCATCTATACAACGACTTTTTACCGTTTCGATTTTCTCGCCGTAATATGCAAATCGACTATAATGCGCCCCGAGTAAGTACGCTTCAATTGCAGCATCCATACAAATGTTTTCAATGACATGGGAAACAATCATATATCGTTGCCAATATGTATGTACACGTCTACACAATTCACGATAAGAAAGATCACGCAATACGTTTCGCTCATAAGTAAGCTGTTTTTCTAATTTCTTCGCTGTAAATGATGTAAGCATTCCCATTTTGCTGTCCCTCCTTATGTATATTGTCTGCATGTGACAAAGGAACATACAAAAAAAATCCCGGCAAATAATTGCCGAGATTCGTTGAAATTAACGTTTTGAGAATTGTGGTGCACGACGAGCGCCTTTGAGACCGTATTTTTTACGCTCTTTCACACGAGAATCGCGCGTTAACAAGCCTGCACGTTTTAATGTTTGACGATATTCAGGGTCAACTTGTAACAATGCACGAGCGATGCCATGACGGATTGCGCCTGCCTGACCTGTGAATCCACCGCCGCTTACGTTTACTAATACATCGTAGCTACCGAATGTTTCTGTTAAAACAAGTGGTTGTTTTACAACTTCAACTAACGATTCGTATGGAACATAATCACGAATGTCACGACCATTTACGATAATGCGTCCTTCACCTGGAACGAGGCGTACACGCGCAACTGAGCTTTTGCGACGGCCTGTGCCGTAGTATTGTACCTGTGCCAAAATAATGCCCTCCTTTTAATCAATTATCCGCGAAGTTCATAAACTTCTGGTTTTTGTGCTTGATGCGGATGTTCACTTCCGCGATAAACGTGCAATTTTTTGAACATTTGACGACCAAGGCTACCTTTTGGAAGCATGCCGCGAATCGCTTTTTCAAGCATTTGTTCTGGGTAATTTGTGCGCATTTCAAGCGCTGTTCTCACTTTTAATCCACCTGGATGTAAGCTGTGACGATAGTATAATTTGTCTGTTAATTTTTTACCTGTTAACTCAATTTTCTCTGCGTTAATAATGATGACATGATCACCTGTGTCAACGTGCGGTGTGTAAGTTGGTTTATGTTTACCGCGCAAAATTGCAGCAACTTCACTAGCAAGACGTCCTAACGTTTTGCCTTCTGCATCAACAACGTACCATTTACGTTCTACTTCATTTGGCTTCGCCATATACGTACGCATTTGTTTTCCCTCCTAAAATAAAAAATAAACAAGCGATATTTATTTCAACACGATTAATTTCCGGGGCTAATCGTGGGTTTAAAATACATACCATATGATATAATATCTCTTCCTCAACTCAATGTCAAGAAAATGTTACACCTGGATTAGTTGTCATACGAAACGTGCCATAAATATAGACCGTGACCTGGAGCCGTCTTCCCTGCAGCACTGCGATTTCTTTGTTGCAAAATTGTTTTCATTTCTTGTGCGCACCGCTCCCCCCGTCCGACTTCTAGCACCGTACCAACAATAATGCGAACCATATTGTACAAAAAACCGTTGCCAACAAGACGGAAAATGAGCTCTTCTCCTTCTTGGATAACTTCCGCCTCATAAATTGTGCGGACTTTATCATCCACTTCCGTTTTCGCCGAACAAAAGCTTGTAAAATCATGCGTCCCGACAAGATAACGTAACGCTTCATTCATTGCTGTTATATTTAGTGGATACGGATAATAATACGCATAATGACGCAAAAACACATTCCGCTCCCCGGTCCATACGCGATAACGGTATTCCTTCTTTTTCACGCTAAACCGAGCATGAAAAGCAGGGGACACTTCGCTCGCTTGTTTAACAATCACGTCATCAGGAAGAAGTGCATTTAACGCTTTTGGCCACTTTTCATCAGGAATCGCAAGCGGTGTATCGAAATGAATGACTTGTCCTTGTGCATGAACAGTTGCGTCCGTCCGACCTGAGGCGTGTACGCGAACGAATTGTCCTTTATGAATAATGGAAAGGGCACGTTCAAGCTCCCCTTGTACTGTTCGCTTTTGTTGTTGGATTTGATATCCTGCAAAATGTGTACCATCATACGCAATAATACATTTTATTCTTCTCGTCATCTGAACTTAGCCCCTTTTACGAACGAAGTAACCATAGCGCAATGGCCAATAAGGTAAGCAAAAGCATAAAAACCGTATCTGCATGCTTCCACGTCAACTCGCGCCATTTTGTCCGATAGTTCCCTCCGCGATACCCGCGCACTTCCATCGCCACAGCCAGTTCTTCTGCGCGCTTGAATGCGCTAATAAATAAAGGTACGAGCAGAGCCGTCATCGCTTTCATTCGTTCTGATAATGGACCGCTTGAAAAATCAACACCGCGCGCCGTTTGAGCTTTCATAATTTTTTCTGTTTCTTCCATCAGCGTTGGAATGAAACGAAGGGAAATGGACATCATTAACGCCAGCTCATGAACAGGTATATTCCATTTTTTTAAAGGCGAAAGTAACGACTCCATGCCATCTGTCACTTCAATCGGGGTTGTTGTTAAAGTTAATAATGTAGTTACAACGATTAGAAGCAAAAAGCGTAAAGAGATAAACGCTCCTTGTTGAATACCTTTATCATACACTTCGATTCCAAACCATTGAAACACGACATGTCCTTCTTTTGTTAATAGAACATGGAGAAGAAAGGTAAAGACAATAACCCATAAAATCGGTTTTAAACCTTTTAACATAAACGCAAGTGGAATGCGCGATAAAACAAACAAGACGCACGTAAAACAAGTTAATAGCCCATATGTCCATCCATTGTTGGCGAGAAACACGATAAAAACGTAAATAAACATCATGATGAGCTTTGTACGTGGATCGAGCCGATGAATGAAAGAGTCTCCAGGAACATATTTTCCAATAATCATACTGTTCATCATGTCCGCTTCACCCTAGCAAATAACGTTTGTAATGATTGAACGATATCTTCCATCGTTAAACATGGTACATCGAATTGTACGCCAAATTTTTGCTCAATGGCGCGCTGAAACAATATCGTCTCAGGTACATCTAACCCAAGATGTAATAAATCATCAACATGTCGGAAAATTTGCTCCGGCGTCCCTCTTCGCACAATCGTTCCTTGATGCATGATGATAATTTCATCAGCATACCTTGCTGCTTCTTCCATACTATGTGTGACAAGCACAATCGTCATCCGCTTTTGTTTTTGAAGGCTAGCAAACATCTCCATCATTTCTTTTCGACCACGGGGGTCTAATCCGGCAGTCGGTTCATCTAACACAAGCACTTCTGGCTCCATCGCCAAAACGCCTGCGATGGCGACACGACGCATTTGTCCCCCACTTAAAGCAAATGGTGATTTATGCCGCACATCCTCTGGCAAACCAACAAGTGTTAACCATTCACGCACACGAGCTTTTGCTTCTTCTTCTTTCATACCGAAATTCATCGGACCGAAGCAAATATCTTTTTCTACTGTTTCTTCAAATAGTTGATGTTCAGGAAATTGAAATACGATTCCTACTTTTTTTCGCAACGGCTTTAACTGTTTTTCTTTCTTTCCTGCTGTTATTGTATAATCCCCGAGATGAACAGTCCCTTTTGTCGGCTGGAGTAAGCCATTCAAATGTTGCAAAAAAGTGGACTTTCCTGATCCTGTATGACCGATCACGGCGACATACGACCCGCTCCGAATATCCACATGAATATCGTACAACGCCCGTTTCTCAAAAGGGGTATTTACTTGGTAACGGTGTTCGACATCGCGGAATACAATGTCCATAATTCACTCACCAACCCCTCCATAGTTAGATGATCCATTGTAAGCGGAATATGCTTTTGTTTCAATTGTTGACTTAGTTGAAGGGAAAACGGCAAGTCTAATCCCATTTGCTCTAATTTCGATCCGTATGAAAAAATGTGCGCAGGTGTCCCTTCTAATACAATGCTCCCCTTATTCATCACAAGTACACGATCAGCTTTTGCGACTTCGTTTAAGTCGTGAGTAATAGAGATGACTGTCATATGATGTTCGCGTCGAAGCGATTCCATCACATGGAGAACTTCTTTTTTTCCGCTCGGATCAAGCATTGATGTCGCCTCATCTAAAATAATGACATTTGGCTGAAGAGCGATGGCGCTTGCGATGGCGACACGTTGTTTTTGTCCACCTGATAAGCGATGCGGCTCGTGATGAATGAAATCTTCCATTTTTACCTTTTTCAATGCTTCATTTATACGTTTTGACATCTCATTTTTTTGTATCCCTTGATTTTCAAGACCAAAGGCGACGTCATCTTGGACAGTCGTTCCAACAAACTGGTTATCTGGGTTTTGGAAAACAATTCCTAGTCGTTCTCGAACGTCCCATACCGTTTCTTCATTTAACGGAATACCGCATACGTGAATCGTTCCACTCGTAGCTGGCAATAGGCCAATCAACAATTTAGCAAGCGTCGATTTCCCTGATCCGTTATGTCCAACAATTGTTACCCATTCCCCTTTATACACTTGGAATGAAATGTTTTGTAACGCGTATATGTTTTCGTTTGCATACTGAAAGCTTACGTCTTCTACACGTACTACAACTTCCACGTTTCTCTCCTCATCTCTTCTGAATTTTCTTACTCTCTACTCTACTACAAAAAAGAAAACAAAAAAAGGGCATAGATCCAGTTCAAAAACTGTCTCGCCCTTGTAAAAACGTATTAAACTAGTTCAATAATCACCATTGGCGCACCGTCACCGCGACGTGGTCCAAGTTTCATAATGCGTGTATAGCCACCTTGACGGTCTTGATAACGTGGCGCGATATCGCTGAACAATTTTTGAATCGCATCTTGACCTGTTTCTGTGTTTGCTACTTCTTTGCGAACGAATGCAGCCGCTTGACGACGTGCATGCAAATCGCCGCGCTTTCCTAATGTAATCATTTTTTCTACAACAGAACGCAACTCTTTTGCACGAGCTTCTGTTGTTTCAATTCGCTCATTAATGATTAAGTCTGTCACTAAATCACGAAGCAATGCTTTACGTTGAGAGCTTGTGCGTCCTAATTTTCTGTAAGACATGTGATGTCCCTCCTTTATTTCACTTTTAACATGAAAATGCCTAGTTAACCAAACGCTTAACTAGTCATCTTTACGTAAGCTTAATCCTAGCTCTTCTAACTTCGCTTTTACTTCCTCAAGCGACTTGCGGCCTAAGTTGCGCACTTTCATCATATCTTCTTCCGTTTTTTGAGCAAGCTCTTGCACTGTGTTGATGCCAGCACGCTTTAAGCAGTTGTACGAACGAACAGAAAGATCAAGCTCTTCAATTGTCATTTCGAGCACTTTTTCTTTTTGGTCTTCTTCTTTTTCGATCATAATTTCAGCATGTTGTGCTTCGTCTGTTAAGTTCACAAAAATGTTCAAGTGCTCTGTTAAAATTTTTGCCCCTAGTGAGATTGCTTCTTTCGGGCCGATGCTACCATCTGTCCACACGTCGATCGTTAACTTGTCGTAGTTTGTCATTTGACCGACGCGCGTATTTTCGACTTGGTACGATACGCGCGATACCGGCGTATAAATGGAATCGATCGGGATAACACCTATCGGTTGATCCTCGCGCTTATTAGCATCAGCTGGTGTATACCCACGCCCGCGTTTCGCTGTCATTCTCATGCGCAAACGACCGTCTTTTGCCAATGTGGCAATATGAAGGTCTGGGTTGAGAATTTCTACATCGCTATCGTGAGTAATATCCGCAGCTGTAACGACTCCTTCACCCTGTACATCAATCTCAAGCGTCTTTTCTTCGTCCGAGTAAATTTTTAGCGCTAGCTTTTTTACATTTAAAATGATCGTTGTTACATCTTCCACGACGCCATCAATTGTTGAAAACTCGTGCAATACACCATCTATTTGAACAGATGTTACAGCGGCACCAGGGAGTGAGGATAACAGGATACGACGTAAGGAGTTACCCAAAGTTGTACCATATCCACGCTCAAGTGGTTCAACGACGAATTTGCCATATTTGGCATCCTCGCTGATTTCAACCGTTTCGATTTTCGGCTTTTCGATTTCCAACATTCCTTTAACCCTCCTTCAAAACGTCGAAACCCCGATTAAACCGATGACAGCTCAATCGAAATTCCCCCATGAATAAGTTCCCGAATGTGCACAACAACTGTTTTTCATTTCCCTGTAAGAATGACTATATCCCATTATTGACACATACACAAATTCTATACAGAGAAATTAAACACGACGACGTTTTGGCGGACGGCATCCGTTATGTGGAACCGGTGTAACATCTTTGATCGCTGTAATTTCTAGCCCAGCCGCTTGAAGTGCACGAATTGCTGCTTCACGACCAGCACCCGGACCTTTTACGTTTACTTCAACAGTTTTCATGCCATGCTCCATAGATGCTTTTGCAGCAGCTTCTGCAGCCATTTGTGCAGCGAACGGAGTTGACTTACGAGAGCCTTTAAAGCCTAACGCACCCGCACTTGACCAAGAAATTGCATTTCCATGAACGTCTGTAATTGTGACGATTGTGTTGTTAAAAGTCGAACGGATATGAGCAATACCAGATTCAATGTTCTTTTTTACACGACGTTTACGCGTATTCGTTTTACGTGCCATTCGTTCATGAACCTCCTTTACTTAATTATTTTTTCTTGTTCGCTACTGTACGACGTGGACCTTTACGTGTACGAGCGTTGTTTTTCGTATTTTGGCCACGAACTGGCAATCCGCGACGATGACGAAGACCACGATAGCAACCGATCTCCATTAAACGTTTAATGTTTAAAGATACTTCGCGACGAAGATCTCCTTCTACTTTCAAGCGATCTACGATTTCACGAATTTTCCCTAATTCTTCTTCCGTTAAGTCGCGAACGCGAGTGTCTTCAGATACGCCAGCCTCTGCTAAGATTTTTTGTGCAGTTGCTTTACCGATTCCGTAAATGTATGTTAATGAAATGACTACACGTTTGTCACGAGGAATATCTACACCTGCAATACGTGCCATGATTTGTACACCTCCTCAAGTTTTATCCTTGTTTTTGCTTATGCTTTGGATTTTCGCAAATAACCATAACTTTTCCGCGTCTGCGAATAACTTTGCATTTTTCGCAAATCGGTTTTACAGATGGTCTAACTTTCATGAGAACTTACCTCCTTGTTCGTGCGGAGTGTTATTTATATCGATACGTAATTCTTCCACGTGTTAAATCGTAAGGTGATAACTCAACTGTTACTTTATCACCCGGTAAAATGCGAATAAAATGCATGCGAATTTTACCTGAAACGTGAGCTAAAACGGTATGACCGTTTTCAAGTTCCACTCGGAACATCGCATTCGGCAACGTTTCAACGACTGTACCTTCCACTTCAATTACATCGTCTTTCGCCATTGAACGGCTCTCCCTTCTTTTTTGAAATGAGTAACATGTTCAACTAACACGACCAGTTTACAGCTTACGATGCGCATCCGCAAAGAAGGTTAAAGCGTTCAAAGTGTTGTTAAAATTTCATATCCCGCCTCAGTAATCGCAATCGTATGTTCAAAATGAGCACAAAGCTTGCCATCTACTGTGACGACTGTCCAATTATCTTCTAACGTGCGAACATAACGGGTTCCTGCATTCACCATCGGCTCAATGCATAGAACCATGCCTGGCTTTAACCGCGGTCCCTTATTTGGCGGACCGTAATGTGGGATTTGCGGATCTTCATGTAAGTCTTGACCAATTCCATGTCCGACATACTCACGCACAACGGAAAAGTTATGCGCTTCAACGTATGTTTGGATCGCATGGGAAATGTTCGTTAACCGTGCGCCAGGTTTCGCTTCTTCCAATCCACGATACAATGACTGCTCCGTCACTTCTAAAAGCTTTTTCGCCTCTTCTGAAATGGCTCCGACTGGATATGTCCACGCCGAATCACCATGATATCCATTGTACTTTGCGCCAATGTCGATGCTAATAATGTCTCCTTCGCGAAGCACACGGTCTCCTGGGACGCCGTGAACGAGCTCCTCGTTTACTGACGTACAAATGCTCCCACGAAATCCATTATATCCTTTAAACGAAGGAATTGCATCATGTTTGCGAATAAACGTTTCAGCAATATGATCGAGCTCTTTTGTCGTTATACCTGGCTCGATATATTTTTGTAACTCTTGATGAGTTAACGCAACAATTCGGCCAGCTTCACGCATAATTTCAATTTCACGCGGGGTTTTGCAAATGATCATTATTGTAAGCCCCCAAGTAATTCACAAATGTCAGCAAACACTTGATCAATATGTTGTTGTCCGTCAATGTTGCGCAAATACCCTTTCGCCGCGTAAAAATCAAGCAACGGCTGGGATTGCTTCATATTGACTTCAAGACGGTTCGCTACTGTCGTTTCGTTATCATCTGCACGTTGATACAACTCTCCACCGCATTTATCACAAACACCGTCTTGTGCTGGCGGATTAAATACAAGATGATACGTTGCTCCGCATTCTTTACAAATGCGTCTACCTGTTAGACGTTCCATTAAAATGTTTTTATCTACTTCAATGTTAATGACATAGTCGATGGAGCGGTTCAATTGTTGAAGAAGCGTTTCTAACGCTTCAGCTTGGGCAACTGTTCGCGGAAACCCATCAAGCAAAAAACCGTTTTGGCAATCGTCCTTGCTTAAACGCTCACGAACAATGCCGATTGTCACTTCATCTGGAACAAGATCGCCGCGATCCATATATGATTTCGCCTTTAAACCGAGCTCTGTTCCCTCTTTCATCGCTGCTCGAAACATATCCCCAGTAGAAATGTGAGGAATTTTGTATTTCTCAACGATTTTCTCTGCCTGTGTGCCTTTTCCGGCTCCCGGCAGTCCCATCAATACTAAATTCATCAATTTCTCCCCCTCAGCTCTCTATATGAGGTAGAGGGAATAAAATTCCCAACACCTCTTTATTTAATAAAGCCTTTATAATGGCGCTTCACTAATTGGCTTTCTAGCTGCTTCATCGTCTCTAAAGCAACGCCAACGACGATTAGCAAGCTCGTTCCTCCAATTTGAGCAGAAGGCGGTAGTTTAGCGAACTCGATAAAGAAGACAGGAAGAACAGCGATTGCTGCTAAAAATAGAGCCCCGACGAAAGTTAAACGATACAAAACGCGTGTAATGAATTCCTGCGTGTTCTTTCCTGGACGAATGCCCGGAATATAACCACCTTGCTTTTTCAAATTGTCCGCCATTTGTTCTGGATTGACTTGAACAAACGCATAAAAATACGTAAAGGCAACAATTAAAGCGACGTATATGAGCATACCAACTGGTTGTGTGTAGTCAAAAACTTTTTTGATCCACAATGTTACATCATTCGAGCCGAAAAACGATGCAATCGTCGGTGGAGTAATGATAAACGACACCGCAAAAATAACCGGAATAACACCTGCCGGGTTTACTTTTAACGGAATGTGTGTCGAATGACCACCTACTGGACTACGTCCTTCTAATCGCTTCGCATACTGAATCGGAATTTTCCGAAACGCTTGTTGCATATAAATGACGCCAACAATAACTGCAACAACTGCTAAAGCGACCAACAATACTGTAACGATGCGTAAAAACAGCTGATCACCAGCGTTTTCAAATTGTTGAACATAAATTTGGTTAAGCGTTGTCGGGATACCAGACACAATTCCTGCAAAAATCAATACAGAAATGCCGTTCCCAACACCTTTAGCCGTAATTTGCTCACCAAGCCACATTAAAAAGGCTGTTCCAGCTGTTAAAACAAGCGCGATAAGCAAATACGTCGGAATGCCTGGATTTTTAATAAGCACACCACCAGACATATTATGAAAGCCGTACGACATAGCAAACGCCTGGATAAAACCAAGCACAATTGTAAAATAGCGAGTAAACTGAGCGAGTTTACGACGGCCTACTTCCCCTTGCTTCGACCATTCAGTAAATTTAGGAATAACATCCATCTGTAATAACTGTACGATGATGGATGCCGTAATGTATGGCATGACGCCCATCGCAAAAATAGAAAAGTTTTTTAGAGCGCCACCACCGAACGTATTCAACACGCCAAAAGCGTTGAATTGATCTTGCATTTTTAGTACATCTGCATTTACGCCCGGCACGGGAATAAATGTACCGATGCGAAATACAATGAGCATAAGAAGGGTGAATACAATTTTTCTTCTTATATCACCCACGCGCATAAAATTGGAGATTGTTCGAAACATTAAATCACCTCAGTCGTACCGCCAGCAGCTTCGATTGCTTCTTTTGCAGAAGCAGAGAATTTATGAGCTTTTACTGTTAATTTTTTTGTGAGCTCACCGTTTCCAAGAACTTTGATGCCTGCTTTCAACTTGCTTACGACGCCTGTTTCAAGCAACAATTCTGGTGTCACTTCCGTACCGTCTTCAAAGCGATTTAACACTTCGAGGTTAACGATCGCATATTCTTTACGATGGATGTTAGTAAAGCCGCGTTTTGGTAAACGACGGAATAAAGGTGTTTGACCACCTTCAAAGCCGATGCGTACACCGCCGCCAGAGCGAGCGTTTTGCCCTTTATGTCCTCTACCAGAAGTTTTTCCGTTACCAGAGCCGATACCACGACCAACACGATTACGTTCTTTACGGGAACCTGGTGCTGGTTGTAATTCATGTAGCTTCATGCCTAGGCACCTCCTTATTCTTCTAATTCTTTTACTGTTACAAGGTGAGAAACTTTATTGATCATTCCACGAATGGCTGGATTGTCGTTATGAACAACTGTTTGATGCAATTTTCGTAAACCTAATGTTTTAACCGTCACGCGTTGGTCTTGCGGACGACCGATTACGCTGCGAGTGAGGGTAATTGCTAATTTTTTCGCCATCATTTTTCCCTCCCTTATCCTAACAGTTCCTCAACTGTTTTACCGCGCAATTTTGCAACATCTTCAGCACGTTTTAATTGCTTCAAACCGTCGATTGTTGCGCGCACCATGTTGATTGGTGTGTTGGAACCGATTGACTTCGATAAAATATCGCTAATGCCTGCTAACTCTAATACCGCACGTGCAGGACCACCGGCGATAACTCCTGTACCTTCAGATGCTGGTTTTAAAATAATTTCACCTGCTCCGAAATGTCCGATTACTTCATGTGGAATCGTTGTACCAACGATCGGTACAGTAATTAAGTTTTTCTTCGCATCTTCAATTGCTTTACGAATTGCATCCGGAACTTCTTGAGCTTTTCCAGTTCCGAAGCCGACATGACCGTTTTTGTCACCAACAACGACTAACGCAGCGAAACGGAAACGACGTCCACCTTTTACAACTTTAGCTACGCGGTTAACGGCAACAACGCGTTCTTCTAGTTCAAGTTTATTTGGATCAATGTGACGCATCTCTGTCCCTCCTTCTTAATTAGAATTGTAATCCAGCTTCACGAGCAGCGTCTGCAAGTGCTTTAACACGTCCATGATATAAATATCCACCACGGTCGAATACAACCGATGTAATTCCTTTTTCAAGTGCACGTTTAGCAATTAATTCGCCCACTTTTTGAGCTGCTTCAACATTGCCCGTTGATTCTAAATCGAAATCTTTATCTAATGTTGACGCGCTAACAAGCGTCACAGCTTTCATATCGTCAATGATTTGCGCATAAATGTGTTTGTTTGAACGGAACACATTTAAGCGTGGACGTTCCGCAGTTCCTACTACTTTACGACGAACACGAGCGTGTCTTTTTTTGCGAACTGCATTTTTATCAAGCTTAGTGATCATTCGTGTCACTCCTTTCATTTACCTAAGCAGCATTATTTCTTACCAGTTTTACCTTCTTTACGACGTACAACTTCACCTTCGTAACGAATACCTTTTCCTTTGTAAGGCTCTGGTGAACGAACGGCACGAATGTTTGCTGCTAATTCACCAACGCGTTGTTTGTCCGCACCTTTAACAATAATTTTTGTTTGTGAAGGAACTTCGATTTCAAGTCCTTCTTCAGGCTCGATTTCAACAGGATGAGAGTATCCTACGCTTAACACGAGCTTTTTCCCTTGTTTTGTCGCACGGTAACCGACACCGACAAGCTCAAGGCCGCGCTCATAACCTTTTGAAACACCTTCAACCATGTTTGCAAGTAAGCTACGAGTCGTTCCGTGAAGCGCGCGATGATGTTTCTCATCACTTGGACGCTCAACTGTTAAAACGTTACCTTCTAATTTAATAACCATATCTGGATGGAACGTACGAGTAAGTTCACCTTTCGGACCTTTTACAGTAACTGTGTTACCGTTTAATGTAACTGTAACACCAGCTGGAATTTCCAATGGTTTTTTACCAACACGTGACATGTATTACACCTCCATTCGTTACAAAATAATTACCAAATGTATGCTAACACTTCGCCGCCAGTGCGTTTTTGACGTGCTTCTTTGTCAGTTAAAATACCTTGAGATGTTGAAAGAATTGCAATTCCTAATCCGTTCAATACGCGTGGAACTTCGTCCGCTTTTGCATATACGCGCAAACCAGGTTTGCTAATGCGTTTAAGACCTGTAATTACGCGTTCATTGTTTGGACCGTACTTTAAGAAAATACGAAGAATACCTTGTTTGTTATCTTCAATGTATTCGACATCACGAATGAAACCTTCACGCTTTAAAATTTCAGCGATTTCTCTTTTAATTTTTGAAGCAGGAACTTCAAGTTTCTCGTGACGCACCATGTTCGCATTACGAATGCGAGTAAGCATATCTGCAATTGGATCTGTCATCACCATTATGTTTTACCTCCTTCCCAACTCATGGGTTTATTACCAGCTTGCTTTTTTCACACCAGGAATTTGACCTTTATACGCTAATTCACGGAAACAAATACGGCAAAGTTTAAATTTGCGATATACAGAGTGTGGACGTCCACAACGCTCACAACGAGTGTACGCTTGCACTTTAAACTTTGGTGTGCGTTTTTGTTTCGCGATCATTGATTTTTTAGCCACGTTTTCGCCTCCCTCTTTTTACGAATGGGAATGATTATTTTTGGAATGGCATACCGAGCAATGCAAGTAATTCACGAGCTTCCTCGTCTGTTTTCGCAGTTGTAACGATCACGATGTCCATACCACGAACTTTGTTCACTTTATCGTAATCAATTTCTGGGAAAATTAATTGCTCTTTTACACCTAACGTGTAGTTTCCGCGTCCGTCAAACGATTTTTTAGAAACGCCACGGAAGTCGCGCACGCGCGGTAAAGAAACGGAAACGAGCTTGTCGAAAAACTCGTACATACGCTCACCGCGAAGAGTTACTTTCGCACCGATTGGCATTCCTTCACGAAGACGGAAACCTGCGATTGATTTCTTCGCGCGTGTAACAACTGGTTTTTGACCAGAAATTAATGCGAGTTCTTCTACAGCGTTATCTAACGCTTTCGCGTTTTGTACCGCATCACCAACACCCATGTTGATGACGATTTTTTCGATTTTTGGAACTTGCATCACAGATTTATAGTTAAACTTGCTCATAAGAGCAGGAACAACTTCTTTCAAATACTTTTCTTTAAGGCGGTTCATTTGAGTACCTCCCTTCCTCAATCACTTCATTATTTGTCTAAAATTTCACCAGAACGTTTCGCGTAGCGAACTTTTTTACCGTCAACCACTTTATATCCAACACGAGTTGGTAATCCTGTTTTTGGATCAAGAGGCATTACGTTTGATACGTGGATTGGCGCCTCTTGGCTGATGATGCCGCCTTGTGGATTTGCTTGAGAAGGTTTTACATGTTTTTTGACGATGTTCACACCTTCAACAAGCACTCGGTTTTTCTTTGGAAACGCAGCGAGGATAACGCCTTGTTTGCCTTTATCTTTACCAGAGATCACTTGTACTTTATCACCTTTTTTTACATGCATCTGAATCGCACCTCCTTAAAAGGCTTTTCCTTTTCATTAAATCACTTCTGGAGCTAAAGAAACGATTTTCATAAAGTCTTTTTCACGCAATTCGCGAGCAACTGGTCCGAAAATACGTGTACCGCGTGGGCTCTTGTCATCACGAATGATTACGCAAGCATTTTCATCAAAGCGGATGTAAGAACCATCTGTACGGCGCACGCCACGTTTCGTACGAACGACAACCGCTTTAACAACTTGACCTTTTTTAACAACGCCACCTGGTGTTGCATCTTTAACAGTCGCTACAACGATGTCGCCCACATTCGCATAACGACGACCAGAACCACCTAGCACTTTAATGACAAGCACTTCACGTGCACCAGAGTTATCAGCAACTTTCATACGAGTTTCTTGTTGAATCATTGACGAAACCTCCTTTCGGATTTGTATCCATCATACCGAACATATTCATTAAACGATTACAGCTTTTTCAACCACTTCAACAAGACGGAAACGCTTTGTTGCAGAAAGAGGACGTGTTTCCATAATTTTTACGATGTCGCCCACTTTTGCTACGTTGTTTTCGTCATGCGCTTTATATTTCTTTGAATACTTTACGCGTTTGCCGTAAAGAGGATGCTTTTTATAAGTTTCTACAAGAACCGTGATTGTTTTATCCATTTTGTCAGAAACAACACGGCCAACGAGAACTTTACGATTGTTGCGTTCACTCATTGTGCGAACCTCCTCTCGATATCAATTATTTGTTAGCAGCGATCTCTCTTTCGCGAATAACAGTTTTCATACGCGCAATCGCTTTGCGTACTTCACGAATACGAGCTGTATTCTCTAATTGACCTGTTGCCAATTGGAAGCGAAGGTTGAATAACTCTTCTTTCAACGCTTTAATTTTTTGTTCAATCTCGGCAGTGGTAAGTTCACGAATTTCTTTAGCTTTCATTTGATTCACCACCAATTTCTTCACGTTTTACGAATTTGCATTTGATTGGAAGTTTATGAGAAGCAAGACGTAACGCTTCACGTGCTACTTCTTCAGAAACCCCAGCGATTTCAAACATGACTTTACCAGGTTTAACAACAGCTACCCAACCTTCTGGAGCACCTTTACCGGAACCCATGCGCACTTCAAGTGGTTTTGCTGTGTATGGCTTTGAAGGGAAAATTTTAATCCATACTTTACCGCCACGTCTCATGTAACGAGTCATCGCACGACGAGCAGCCTCGATTTGACGGTTTGTAATCCACGCTGGTTCTAACGCTTGTAAACCGTATTCACCAAAATGTACTTCCGTACCGCCTTTTGCGCGACCTTTCATACGACCGCGATGTTCACGACGATATTTTACGCGTTTTGGCATTAACATGATTAATTTCCTCCTTCCTCAGTTTTCTTTTTCGTAGGAAGGACTTCTCCACGATAAATCCATACTTTCACGCCGATTTTTCCGTATGTTGTGTCCGCTTCTGCCGTTGCGTAATCAATGTCAGCGCGAAGAGTATGAAGTGGAACTGTTCCTTCACTGTAATGTTCTGAGCGAGCGATATCTGCTCCACCTAGACGACCAGATACCATCGTTTTAATTCCTTTCGCACCTGCGCGCATTGTGCGTTGGATCGCTTGTTTTTGCGCACGACGGAAAGATACGCGATTTTCAATTTGACGCGCGATGTTTTCTGCAACAAGTTTCGCTTCTAAATCTGGCTTTTTAATTTCAACGATGTTGATATGAACGCGTTTGCCAGTTAGTTCGTTCAATGCTTTGCGAAGCGCTTCAACTTCAGAGCCACCTTTACCGATAACCATTCCTGGTTTCGCTGTGTGGATAGTGATGTTCACACGGTTTGCCGCACGCTCGATCTCAATGCGAGAAACAGCTGCATCGCTTAAACGCTTTGTAAGGTATTCACGAATTTTAAGATCTTCGTGTAAAAGGTCCGCATAATCTTTTTCAGCGTACCATCTTGATTCCCAATCACGGATAATACCAATGCGAAGACCGATTGGATTCACCTTTTGACCCACTGATTATCCCTCCTTCTTTTCTGAAACAACGATCGTGATATGGCTTGTGCGTTTGTTAATTGCGCTCGCACGACCTTGTGCACGAGGACGGAAACGTTTCAATGTTGGTCCTTCGTTCACATAAGCTTCTGTAACAACAAGCTTGTTAACGTCCATGTCATAGTTATGTTCTGCATTTGCCACTGCAGATTTTAATACTTTCTCGATAATTGGAGAAGCAGCTTTTGGCGTATGACGAAGAATGGCAACTGCTTCACCTACTTGCTTTCCTCGAATTAAGTCAATGACTAAGCGAGCTTTACGAGGAGCAATTCGAACCGTTCTAGCAACAGCTTTAGCTTGCATAATGAAAGCCTCCTCTCATATTAACGTCTTGTTTTCTTATCATCAGCAGCATGGCCTTTGTATGTGCGCGTTGGCGCAAATTCACCGAGCTTATGACCAACCATGTCCTCTGTGATGTAAACCGGAACGTGTTTACGACCATCGTAAACAGCGATCGTATGACCGATGAATTGTGGGAAAATAGTTGAACGACGAGACCATGTTTTGATTACTTGTTTTTGTCCAGTTTCGTTCAATTTCTCAATTTTTTTCATTAAATGATCATCACAAAAAGGACCTTTTTTCAAGCTGCGACCCATAAGTGAACCTCCTTTCGTGATTGCTCTACGGTTCTTTTGAACCGTAGCTCAACCCCGTTATTTTTTACGACGACGTACAATAAATTTGTCGGATTTGTTTTTCTTTTTGCGTGTTTTGAATCCAAGCGTTGGTTTACCCCATGGAGTCATTGGAGACTTACGTCCGATCGGTGCTTTACCTTCACCACCACCATGTGGGTGATCAACAGGGTTCATAACAGAACCGCGAACTGTCGGACGAATACCTAACCAACGAGCGCGTCCAGCTTTACCGATGTTCACAAGCTCATGTTGTTCGTTACCAACTTGACCGACTGTCGCGCGGCAAGTTGCTAAAATCATACGAACTTCACCTGAAGATAAACGAACAAGTACATATTTACCTTCTTTACCTAACACTTGCGCAGATGTACCTGCAGCACGCACTAATTGTCCACCTTTACCAGGTTTCAACTCAATGTTGTGAATTACTGTACCAACTGGAATGTTTGCTAAAGGTAATGCATTACCTACTTTAATATCCGCATCTGGACCTGACATGATTTCCATGCCAACTTCTAAGTTTTTCGGAGCGATAATGTAACGCTTTTCACCATCTGCGTAATGAATTAACGCGATGTTCGCAGAACGGTTTGGATCGTATTCAATTGTAGCAACGCGTCCTGGAATGCCATCTTTATCGCGTTTGAAGTCAATAATACGGTATTGACGTTTATGACCGCCACCTTGGTGACGAACAGTCAGTTTACCTTGGTTGTTACGACCGCCTTTTTTCTTTAAAGGCGCAAGCAACGATTTTTCCGGCTTATCTGTTGTAAGCTCAGAGAAGTCTAAAACCGTCATACCACGACGACCGTTAGACGTTGGCTTATATTTTTTAATCGCCATGTCCGTTTCCCTCCTTCACTTTTAAACTTATACTTCAAATAGTTCGATCTCTTTGCTGTCTGGCGTTAATGTTACAATCGCTTTGCGGCGACGATTTGTTAATCCGCTATAACGACCGACGCGTTTGAACTTTCCTTTATAGTTCATAATGTTGACCTTCGCTACTTTTACGCCGAAGATCGCCTCGATTGCGTCTTTTACTTCTGTTTTGTTCGCTTTCACATCAACTTCGAACGTATATTTTTTCTCAGTCATCAACTCTGTTGAACGTTCAGTAATGACGGGGCGCTTAATAATATCGCGAGGATCTTTCATTATGCAAGCACCTCCTCTACTTTTTCCACAGCAGCTTTCGTAATGACAAGCTTGTCGTGGTTGAGTACATCAAGAACGTTGATGCCGCTCGCTGTTACAACTGTCACTCCTGGGATGTTACGAGCTGAAAGGATCACGTTCTCGTTCGCATCAGCTGTTACAATTAACGCTTTGCGATCAACGGAAAGATTGTTTAAAATTTTAACCATTTCTTTTGTTTTTGGTGCTTCAAGCGCTAGGTTATCTAACACAACGATGTTGTTTTCAAGCACCTTTGAAGATAAAGCCGATTTAATGGCTAAGCGACGAACTTTTTTAGGAAGTTTGTAGCTGTAGCTACGTGGAACTGGACCAAACACAATACCACCGCCACGCCATTGTGGAGAACGGATCGATCCTTGGCGAGCGCGTCCAGTACCTTTTTGACGCCATGGTTTACGGCCACCGCCGCTCACTTCTGCACGATTTTTTGTTTTATGAGTTCCTTGACGCAAGGAAGCACGTTGCATAATTACCGCTTCAAATAACACATGTTTGTTCGGTTCAATACCAAATACGGCATCGTTTAATTCAATTTCACCGATGTTTTCTCCGTTTTGGTTATACAATGCTACTTTTGGCATTGGGTAATTCCTCCTTTCTTAAAGAAATTATTTCGCTTTAACCGCGCTTTTAATAATAACAAGCCCTTTGTTCGGACCTGGTACGTTTCCTTTAATTAAGATTAAGTTGCGTTCTGGATCCACTTTTACAACTTTTAAGTTTTGTACCGTTACACGCTCGCCACCCATGCGACCTGGAAGCTCTTTAGATTTAAATACACGGTTTGGAGCGATCGGACCCATTGAACCAGGACGACGATGATAACGAGAACCGTGAGCCATCGGTCCACGAGATTGTCCATGACGTTTAATTACACCTTGGAAACCTTTACCTTTCGACGTACCTGTTACATCAACGATTTCGCCTTCGTTGAAAATATCAACTTTTACTTCTTGACCCACTTCATATTCCGCAAGATTTACACCACGAATTTCACGAATGAAGCGCTTAGGTGTGGTGTTCGCCTTTGCAGCATGACCTTTTTGCGGTTTGTTCGCTAATTTTTCACGTAAGTCTTCAAAACCTAATTGAATCGCTTCGTAACCGTCGTTTTCAATCGTTTTCTTTTGAAGAACTACGTTTGGAGTGGCTTGAACAACTGTTACAGGAATAAGATCTCCGTTTTCAGCGAACACTTGAGTCATGCCGATTTTTCTTCCTAAGATTCCTTTCATCTTTCACACCTCCTATATCACAATTACAACTTGATTTCAATATCGACACCAGACGGTAAGTCTAAACGCATTAAAGAATCTACTGTTTGTGGCGTCGGGTTGACGATGTCAATTAAGCGTTTGTGTGTGCGCATTTCGAATTGTTCACGAGAATCTTTGTATTTATGAACCGCACGTAAGATCGTGTACACCGTTTTTTCAGTTGGTAACGGAATCGGTCCAGATACACTTGCGCCTGAACGCTTTGCAGTTTCCACAATTTTCTCAGCAGATTGATCAAGAATTCGATGATCATACGCTTTTAAGCGAATACGAATTTTTTCTTTTGCCATTATTTTCCCTCCTTCTTCGCCTATTTTTAAAATAGACATTCTCCATGGAAATTTCCTTCACACTCGCCATGGCAAAGCGGCCGAGTGTGTCAGCAACCTTCCACTTCATCGCAGTCAAAGACCAACGTTTATTATTATATATAATTTTTATATTCAATGCAAGTTTTTTATTTGTTTTCTTTACAAACTGCCTTTCCTATTATACATATTTCGTCGTGCATTTTCAATGGAGCAAAAATAAGTGGCCTAGCTTATTGCTAGACCACTTATATCGATTACTCGATAATTTCAGATACAGAACCTGCACCTACTGTACGTCCACCTTCGCGGATCGAGAATTTTGTACCTTCTTCGATCGCGATTGGCGCGATTAATTCTACTGTCATTTCGATGTTGTCACCAGGCATTACCATCTCAACACCTTCTGGAAGTTGGATGATACCTGTTACGTCCGTTGTACGGAAGTAGAATTGTGGACGGTAGTTAGAGAAGAATGGAGTATGACGTCCACCTTCTTCTTTTGTTAATACGTAAACTTGCGCTTTAAATTTTGTGTGTGGAGTGATTGTTCCTGGTTTCGCTAATACTTGACCACGTTGTACTTCGTCACGAGAAACACCGCGAAGAAGCGCACCGATGTTGTCACCAGCTTCAGCTTGGTCAAGAAGCTTACGGAACATTTCAACACCTGTAACAGTTGTTGCTTTTGGCTCTTCAGAAAGACCGATGATTTCTACTTGGTCACCTACTTTTAAGATACCGCGCTCAACGCGACCTGTAGCAACTGTACCACGACCAGTGATTGAGAATACGTCCTCAACTGGCATCATGAATGGTTTGTCAATTTCACGTTGTGGAGTTGGGATGTACTCATCAACAGCGTTCATAAGCTCGATGATTTTCTCTTCCCAAGCTGGATCTCCTTCAAGAGCTTTTAACGCAGAACCCTTAATGACAGGAACTTCGTCTCCAGGGAAGTCGTATTCAGATAATAGATCGCGAACTTCCATCTCAACAAGCTCTAAAAGCTCTTCGTCGTCTACCATGTCGCATTTGTTTAAGAATACAACGATGTAAGGTACGCCTACTTGGCGAGAAAGAAGAATGTGCTCACGAGTTTGTGGCATTGGACCGTCAGCAGCAGATACAACTAGGATCGCGCCGTCCATTTGCGCAGCACCTGTGATCATGTTTTTCACGTAGTCAGCGTGACCTGGGCAGTCAACGTGTGCGTAGTGACGGTTGTCAGTTTCATACTCAACGTGTGCAGTTGAGATTGTAATTCCGCGCTCACGCTCTTCTGGAGCAGCGTCGATTTGGTCATACGCGCGTGCTTCTGCTTTACCTTGTTTCGCAAGAACTGTTGTGATTGCAGCTGTTAAAGTTGTTTTACCATGGTCAACGTGGCCGATTGTACCAATGTTGACGTGTGGCTTCGTACGTTCGAATTTTGCTTTAGCCATTATAATATCCTCCTTAATGTTTTTTATTAAGTATAGAATGCTTGGAAGCGAAAGTGCACAAGCACGTCCACTTCCAAGTCTTACATAAGTATTTATACTTGAACAATGCTAGAAAATCAATTATTCACCTTTATTTTTTTTGATGATTTCCTCAGCAATGCTCTTCGGAACTTCTTCGTAATGGTCAAATACCATTGTGAACGTTCCGCGACCTTGTGTATTTGAACGCAATGAAGTTGCGTATCCAAACATTTCAGAAAGTGGAACCATCGCGCGAACAACTTGTGCGTTACCGCGAGCTTCCATACCTTCGACGCGACCACGACGAGAAGTGATGTCACCCATAATGTCACCTAAATATTCTTCAGGGACGATGACTTCTACTTTCATGATTGGCTCAAGCAATACAGGATCACATTTTGACGCTGCGTTTTTCAACGCCATAGAAGCAGCGATTTTGAACGCCATTTCACTTGAGTCAACATCGTGGTAAGAACCGTCGAACAATTTCGCTTTAATGTCGACAACTGGATATCCTGCAAGGACACCATTTTGCATTGCATCTTCAAGACCTGCTTGGATGGCAGGAATGTATTCTCTCGGAACAACCCCACCAACGATCGCGTTTTCGAATTCGAAGCCTTTTCCTTCTTCGTTTGGCGAGAACTCGATCCAAACGTGACCGTACTGACCGCGACCACCAGACTGGCGCACAAATTTCCCTTCAACTTGTGCCGACTTACGGAATGTTTCGCGGTACGCAACTTGTGGAGCACCAACGTTTGCTTCTACCTTGAATTCACGACGCATACGGTCAACGATGATATCAAGGTGAAGCTCACCCATACCCGCGATGATTGTTTGACCTGTTTCTTGATCCGTCCACGCACGGAATGTAGGGTCTTCTTCTTGAAGTTTTTGTAACGCTGTGCTCATCTTATCTTGGTCAGCTTTTGACTTCGGTTCGATTGCAATTTGGATAACTGGCTCTGGGAATTGCATAGATTCTAAAATTACAGGGTCTTTTTCATCACACAGCGTATCACCAGTTGTTGTATCTTTTAAACCTACAGCTGCCGCAATGTCACCTGCATACACTTGCGCAATTTCTTCGCGGTGATTTGCGTGCATTTGTAGAATACGACCGATACGTTCACGCTTACGCTTTGTTGAGTTCAACACGTACGAACCGGAGTTTAATGTTCCAGAGTATACGCGGAAGAACGTCAACTTACCAACGTAAGGGTCTGTCATAATTTTGAACGCTAACGCTGCAAACGGAGCGTCATCGCGCGCTTCACGAACCGTTTCCTCTTCTGTATCAGGAACAGTTCCTTTAATCGCAGGAATGTCAACTGGAGACGGTAAGTAGTCAACTACTCCGTCAAGCATCAATTGAACACCTTTGTTTTTGAATGCAGAACCGCAAAATACAGGGAAGAATTGAACTGAAACTGTCGCTTTACGAATCGCAGCTTTCAACTCTTCTTTTGTAATCTCTTCCCCTTCTAAATATTTCATCATTAATTCTTCGTCAAGCTCTGCAACGGCTTCAATTAATTTACCGCGATATTCTTCAGCCATATCACGATAATCTTCAGGAATTTCGATACGCTCGATGTTTTTCCCTAACTCATCATGATAGTGGTATGCGCACATTTCAACGAGGTCGATAATACCTGTGAACTGATCTTCTGCACCGATCGGCAGTTGAACAGGGTGCGCATTCGCTTGTAAGCGCTCATGAAGCGTTTTAACAGAGTACAAGAAGTCAGCGCCAATCTTGTCCATTTTGTTGACGAAAACAATACGCGGAACACCGTATGTAGTCGCTTGGCGCCATACTGTTTCTGTTTGCGGCTCTACACCTGATTGTGCGTCTAGTACAGCTACCGCACCGTCCAATACACGCAATGAACGCTCAACCTCTACTGTGAAATCGACGTGTCCTGGTGTATCGATGATGTTAATACGATGGCCTTTCCATTGAGCAGTTGTCGCTGCGGACGTAATTGTAATTCCGCGCTCTTGTTCTTGCTCCATCCAGTCCATCGTCGCTGCGCCCTCATGAACTTCACCGATTTTATGAACGCGTCCTGTATAGAAAAGGATACGCTCTGTCGTTGTTGTTTTACCGGCATCGATGTGGGCCATGATTCCAATATTGCGAGTGTTTTCCAAGGAGAACTGTCTTGCCATATGGATTTTTTCTCCTTCCTTAAATGAAGTATCGTAATTTAATTTGCGTATAGAAATATAGGCGAATGAGCGATGGGCATGCTTTTTTTAGTTTCAACCGCATCGCTCTTACCTATTCTTAATTTAACAGAAAAATTACCAGCGATAGTGAGCAAACGCTTTGTTTGCTTCTGCCATTTTGTGCGTATCTTCGCGTTTCTTCACAGCTGCACCTGTGTTGTTTGCAGCATCCATGATTTCGTTTGCTAAACGCTCTTCCATTGTTTTTTCCCCGCGAAGACGAGCGTAGTTAACGAGCCAGCGAAGACCTAATGTCGTGCGGCGCTCAGGACGCACCTCAACAGGAACTTGATAGTTTGCACCACCTACACGGCGTGCGCGAACTTCAAGAACTGGCATGACGTTTTTCAACGCTTGCTCAAACACTTCCATTGGATCTTTACCTGTGCGCTCACGAATAATATCGAACGCTGTGTAAAGAATTTTTTGCGCTTTACCTCTTTTACCGTCAATCATAATTTTATTGATTAAACGCGTAACTAACTTTGAATTGTAAATTGGATCTGGTAACACATCTCGTTTAGGAACCGGACCTTTACGTGGCATAGTTTTTCCTCCTTTCAGTAAAAATCAGCGAGAAATGATTCATGTTATTTCTTAGCTGCTTTTGGTTTTTTCGCACCGTATTTCGAACGACCTTGCATACGGTTTGCTACACCTGCTGTATCTAACGCACCACGAACGATGTGGTAGCGCACCCCTGGTAAGTCTTTTACACGTCCACCGCGAATTAATACAACGCTGTGCTCTTGTAAGTTATGACCGATACCTGGGATGTAAGCAGTTACCTCGATACCGTTCGATAGACGTACACGGGCATATTTACGAAGCGCAGAGTTTGGTTTCTTTGGTGTCATCGTACCTACACGTGTACATACTCCACGTTTTTGCGGAGAGTAAACAGTTGTTTGAACTTTTTTGAAGCTGTTGTACCCTTTATTTAACGCAGGTGATTTAGATTTCACTACCTTTTTTGTACGACCTTTACGTACAAGCTGGTTAATTGTAGGCATGGTAAAATTCCTCCCTTCATAATCAAATTCAAGCCCACACATCCAGGTGGCTCATTTTTATGCAAAAACAAAGTTTTTGTAGTAGACCCACAAAAACAGTTTTTAACGAATGATCGCGACAGCCGCCGCTCCTACTTCGATTTTGCAAGCTTTCCCGAGCTTTTTCATCGAGTCCACTTTACATATAGGTACATGCGCTACATTTGCCGCCTCTACGACTTTTCGGACAATCGTTTCATCCGCATCTTCAGCGATCACAACTTCACGTACCTTTCCATCTTTCAGAGCTCGCACTGTTTGTTTCGTTCCTACAATAATTTGTTTAGCCTGTGCGACTTTTTCATAAGACATGTAACATATCCTCCAAAGTGACAGGTTTCGGAACACCTTTATTATGCTATCACTTTCTAAGAGCTCTGTCAACTATATTTTTTGAACCGATTGCTAGCGTCATCTGCTAGCAATCGGTTCATCATTATTTCGTTGTGACAACATCTTCTTCTTTAGTCGTTTTAATGATTGGCTTTGCTTTGCGATAGCGTGCCATTCCTGTCCCTGCCGGAACAAGTTTACCGATAATGACGTTTTCTTTTAATCCTAGCAATTCATCGCGTTTTCCTTTAATCGCTGCATCCGTTAAGACGCGCGTCGTTTCTTGGAACGATGCTGCAGACAAGAATGAATCTGTTTCAAGCGATGCTTTTGTAATTCCAAGTAGCACCGGACGAGCTGTCGCCGGACGTTTGCCCTCCATCAATACTTTTGCATTCGCATCCGTAAACTGATGGATGTCAAGTAGCGTACCTGGCAACAAGTCTGTATCGCCTGCATCGATGACGCGAACTTTACGAAGCATCTGGCGAACCATGACTTCAATATGTTTATCGCTAATTTCTACCCCTTGCATACGATATACTTTTTGCACTTCACGCAACAAGTACTCTTGAACAGCATTCATATCCTTGACTCTCAATAGTTCTTTCGGGTCGATTGAACCTTCCGTTAGTTCTTGACCGCGTTCAACTTTCTGTCCTTCCTGTACTTTGAGACGTGCGCTATAAGGGGCCGTATACGTCCGCGTCTCAACTTCACCTTGAATGACGATTTCACGCTGACGATCGCGTGTTTCATTAATTGCCGCAACAACGCCATCAATTTCCGAAATAACCGCCTGACCTTTCGGATTCCGCGCTTCAAATAACTCCTGTACGCGCGGTAAACCTTGTGTAATATCGTCTCCTGCTACCCCACCTGTATGGAACGTACGCATCGTGAGCTGTGTACCTGGTTCACCGATCGATTGAGCAGCAATAATACCAACTGCTTCACCAACCTCAACTTCTGCGCCCGTCGCCAAGTTGCGTCCGTAACATTTTTTACATACACCGTGACGCGTATTACATGTAAATGCAGAACGAATCCACACTTCTTCAATTCCGGCTTTTACAATGGCGTTTGCGATGTCTTCTGTAATCATTTCATTTTCACGCACAAGCACTTCGCCTGTTTCTGGATGCTTTACCGTTTTTCGCGCATAACGTCCAACAAGGCGATCTTCGAGTTTCACAATGACTTCCGTACCGTCTTTTAACGCACGAATTAACGTGCCTCGATCTGTACCGCAATCGTCTTCACGAATGATGACATCTTGCGCAACGTCTACGAGACGGCGTGTTAAATAACCAGAGTCGGCTGTTTTCAACGCCGTGTCAGCAAGACCTTTGCGCGCTCCGTGCGTCGAAATGAAGTATTCAAGTACCGTTAATCCTTCACGGAACGAAGACTTAATCGGAAGTTCAATAATGCGTCCGGCTGGGTTCGCCATTAACCCGCGCATACCTGCAAGCTGCGTAAAGTTCGATGCGTTACCACGGGCTCCGGAGTCACTCATCATGAAAATCGGATTTCGCTTATCAAGCGACTCCATTAGACGACCTTGAATTTTATCTTTCGCCGCACTCCAAATCGAAATGACACGCTCATAACGCTCTTCATCGGTAATTAAACCGCGTCTAAATTGTTTTAATACCGTGTCAACTTTCGCTTGTGCCTCTTCTAAAATTTCCTGTTTTTCAGGCAAGACAACGATGTCAGCTACCCCGATTGTAATACCGGCTTTCGTCGAATACTTGAAGCCGAGATCTTTCATGCGGTCAAGCATTTTGGACGTCTCTGTAATTTTGAAACGTTTAAACACTTCTGCAATGATGTTACCGAGAATTTTCTTCTTAAACGGTGGAACGAGCGGACGCTTGCGAATTTCTTCTTTCACGTTCACACCTTTATCTAGGAAATACTTGTCTGGTGTTCGTTCTTCAATGTTTTCTTGCGTCGGTTCATTAATATATGGGAATGACTTCGGCAAGATTTCATTGAAAATCAATTTCCCGACAGTCGTTACAAGTAACTTATTATTTTGCTCTTCTGTAAATGTTTCGTTTTTCAATGAACCTGCATGAACGGCGATGCGCGTATGCAAATGAACATAACCGTTATGATATGCTAACAACGCTTCGTCCGTGTCTTTGAATACCATTCCTTCCCCGACTGCTCCTTCACGCTCCATCGTTAAATAGTAGTTTCCTAAAACCATGTCTTGTGAAGGAGTAACGACTGGCTTTCCATCTTTCGGGTTTAAGATGTTTTGCGCTGCTAGCATAAGCAGACGTGCTTCAGCTTGCGCTTCTGCTGAAAGCGGTACGTGAACAGCCATTTGGTCACCGTCAAAGTCCGCGTTGTACGCAGTACATACGAGCGGATGCAAGCGAATGGCGCGACCTTCTACAAGCGTCGGCTCGAATGCCTGAATTCCAAGACGGTGAAGAGTCGGTGCACGGTTTAATAGTACCGGATGTTCTTTAATAACAGACTCTAACACATCCCAAACTTCTGGATGAACGCGCTCAATTTTCCGCTTCGCGCTTTTAATGTTGTGCGCTAAACCGCGCTCTACTAACTCTTTCATTACAAACGGCTTAAACAACTCAAGCGCCATTTCTTTCGGCAAACCGCATTGATACATTTTTAAGTTTGGACCAACAACGATAACGGAACGTCCAGAATAGTCAACACGCTTACCGAGCAAGTTTTGACGGAAACGTCCTTGCTTTCCTTTCAACATGTGCGACAGTGACTTCAGCGGACGGTTTCCTGGCCCTGTAACAGGGCGACCGCGGCGACCATTGTCAATTAACGCATCAACCGCCTCTTGAAGCATTCGCTTTTCGTTTTGAACGATAATGTTTGGTGCGCCAAGATCCAACAGACGTTTTAGACGATTGTTTCGGTTAATTACTCGACGATATAAATCATTCAAATCTGACGTCGCAAAACGTCCACCATCCAATTGGACCATCGGGCGCAACTCCGGTGGAATGACCGGTAAAACGTCCAATACCATCCAAGACGGGTCGTTGCCAGAGTTACGAAAAGCTTCTAGCACTTCGAGACGTTTAATTGTGCGAGCCCGACGCTGCCCTTGTGCCGTCTTCAATTCTTCCTTTAACGTTTCTACTTCTTTTTCAAGATCGATGTCTTGCAGAAGCTTTTTAATCGCTTCTGCACCCATCGAAGCTTGGAATGAATTCCCGTACTTTTCGCGATACGCGCGATACTCTTTTTCAGAAAGCAATTGTTTCTTTTCTAATGGCGTATCACCCGGATCAGTCACGACATAAGATGCAAAATAAATGACTTCTTCTAGCGCGCGAGGGGACATGTCTAACACAAGTCCCATCCGGCTAGGAATTCCTTTAAAATACCAAATATGTGAAACAGGGGCTGCTAGTTCAATATGACCCATGCGCTCACGACGAACTTTTGCTCGCGTAACTTCCACACCGCATCGATCACAAACGACACCTTTATAACGAACGCGCTTATACTTTCCGCAATGACATTCCCAGTCTTTCGTCGGACCAAAAATGCGTTCGCAAAACAGTCCATCTTTCTCTGGTTTTAATGTTCGATAGTTAATCGTTTCTGGTTTTTTAACTTCACCATACGACCAAGAACGAATTTTCTCGGGTGAAGCGAGTCCGATCTTCATATATTCAAACTTATTTACATCTAACAAGGGGCCTACCTCCCTTTTAATATCCAGGTTTTACCCTTATGTCAACACGCTATTCTTTCACAACGACGCCTTCATCTTCTTTGGCTGACTCATCTGTAGGTGGGATGATGTCAACTGGTGGAACGTCATCATCTTCCCCGAAATTTTCCATACTAATTTCTTTTTCGTCGCTCGATAAAACTGTGACATCCATACCTAAGCTTTGTAATTCCTTAATTAATACTTTGAACGATTCCGGAACGCCTGGTTCTGGGACGTTTTCACCTTTCACGATCGCTTCGTACGTTTTCACACGACCAACGACGTCGTCCGATTTGACCGTTAAAATTTCTTGCAACGTGTAAGCCGCTCCGTACGCTTCAAGCGCCCATACTTCCATTTCACCGAAACGTTGACCACCAAATTGTGCTTTTCCTCCGAGTGGCTGTTGTGTAACAAGTGAATATGGACCTGTCGAACGAGCATGCAACTTATCGTCAACCATGTGTGCGAGCTTAATCATGTACATAATACCGACAGAAACACGGTTGTCAAACGGCTCTCCTGTACGTCCGTCATATAAAACCGTTTTGGCATCGCGTGCCATTCCTGCTTCCTCTAACGTTGCCCATACATCTTCTTCACGGGCACCGTCGAATACAGGTGAAGCAACATGAAGCCCGAGTTTTCTTGCTGCCATTCCGAGATGTAACTCAAGTACTTGCCCGATGTTCATACGTGAAGGTACGCCTAGTGGGTTTAACATAATGTCCACTGGGGTGCCATCCGGTAAAAACGGCATATCTTCTTCAGGTAAAATGCGCGAGATGACCCCTTTGTTTCCGTGGCGTCCCGCCATTTTGTCACCTTCGGAAATTTTCCGCTTTTGTACAATGTACACACGAACAAGCTGGTTTACACCTGGCGGCAACTCGTCACCGTCTTCGCGGTTAAATACTTTTACATCAAGGACGATTCCGCCCCCACCGTGCGGTACACGTAAGGACGTATCGCGCACTTCACGTGCCTTTTCCCCGAAGATCGCATGAAGCAATCGTTCTTCAGCTGTTAATTCCGTAACTCCTTTCGGTGTTACTTTTCCAACGAGCAAGTCACCGTCTTTTACTTCTGCCCCGATGCGCACAATGCCTCGTTCATCTAAATTGCGGAGCGCATCTTCACCAACATTCGGGATATCGCGCGTAATTTCTTCTGGACCGAGTTTTGTATCGCGCGCTTCTGATTCGTATTCCTCGATATGAATAGACGTGTACACATCATCTTTTACAAGACGCTCACTCATAATGATCGCGTCTTCGTAGTTGTATCCGTCCCACGTCATAAACGCGACAAGCACGTTCCGACCAAGCGCTAACTCACCTTTTTCCATGGATGGACCGTCCGCTAAAATTTCGCCTTTCTCAACGATATCGCCTGCTTTGACGATCGGACGTTGGTTGTAACATGTTCCTTGGTTTGAACGAACAAACTTCAACAAGCGATATTTATCTAAATCACCTTTGACTTCTTTTCCATCAACTTCGATTAAACGGCGCACCCAAATCTCTTTTGCCTCTACTCGCTCCACGACCCCACGATGTTTACAAATTACTGCGGCACCGGAATCTTTCGCTGCGACATATTCCATTCCCGTACCGACAATTGGCGCTTCAGGCTGCATAAGTGGAACAGCTTGACGTTGCATGTTCGCACCCATGAGCGCGCGGTTCGAGTCATCGTTTTCTAAGAATGGAATGCACGCAGTCGCAACCGATACAACTTGTTTCGGTGAAACGTCTACATAGTCAACACGATCGCGCTTCACAACAATATTTTCACCACGGAAGCGAGCAACGACGTTTTCCTCTAAAAATGTTCCATCTTCCGCAATTGGAACGTTCGCCTGAGCAACAACGTAATTATCTTCCTCATCTGCTGTTAAATAGTCAATTTGATCCGTTACTTTTCCTGTTTCAGGATCAACGCGACGGTAAGGCGTTTCAATAAAGCCAAATTTATTAACTTTCGCATATGTCGAAAGCGAGTTGATCAATCCGATGTTTGGACCTTCCGGCGTTTCAATTGGACACATGCGCCCGTAGTGCGAATAGTGAACGTCACGCACTTCAAAACCAGCACGTTCACGCGTTAAACCACCTGGACCAAGCGCAGACAGACGACGTTTATGTGTCAGCTCTGCAAGCGGGTTTGTTTGATCCATGAATTGCGATAATTGCGAGCTTCCAAAAAACTCTTTAATCGCCGCAATTACCGGACGAATGTTAATGAGTTGCTGTGGTGTAATTGTGTTAGTATCTTGAATGGACATCCGTTCGCGAACGACGCGCTCCATGCGCGAAAGACCAATTCGGAACTGATTTTGCAACAACTCGCCAACAGAACGAAGTCGACGGTTTCCTAAATGGTCGATATCGTCCGTATCACCGACCCCATGCAATAAGTTAAAGAAGTAGCTAATGGATGCAATAATATCCGCAGGGGTAATATGTTTTACCGTTTCCGGAATGTATCCGTTGCTAATGACCGTGATGACTTTTTCGCCATCTGGATCATTTGGGGCGTAAATTTTGATCGCTTGCAAAGCAAATTCATCTTCGACAACGCCCCCGAGCGGTTGGTATTTTCGCATACCAATCCCTTTTTCAAGCTCAGGTAAAATGCGGTCGAGCGTTCTACGATCAAGAACAGTCCCTTTTTCTGCGATTACCTCACCCGTTTCTGGATGAACGAGCGTTTCCGCCAAACGCTGACCAAATAAACGGTTTTTAATATGAAGCTTTTTGTTGATTTTATAACGACCTACGCTTGCCAAATCATATCGTTTCGGATCAAAGAAACGAGAGATTAACAAGCTTTTTGCATTTTCAACGGTAGGCGGCTCCCCAGGACGTAACCGTTCATAAATTTCAAGCAATGCTTTCTCTGTGCTCTCTGTATTGTCTTTTTCTAACGTGTTACGAATATACTCATTATCACCAAGCAAATCGACAATCTCTTGGTCTGAACCAAAACCTAGCGCTCGCAACAATACAGTTACAGGCAACTTACGCGTACGGTCGATACGAACGTAAACAACGTCTTTTGCGTCCGTTTCGTATTCTAACCATGCGCCGCGGTTCGGAATAACAGTGGCCGTAAACCCGCGTTTTCCGTTTTTATCCACCTTGCCACTATAGTACACGCTCGGTGAACGAACAAGCTGTGAAACGATAACGCGCTCGGCACCATTAATGATAAATGTTCCTGTTTCTGTCATTAACGGGAAGTCTCCCATAAATACATCTTGTTCCTTTACTTCGCCTGTTTCTTTGTTGATGAGGCGCACTTTGACCCGAAGCGGTGCCGCGTATGTAACGTCGCGTTCTTTCGACTCTTCAACAGAGTACTTCGGCTCTCCTAAGCTGTAATCAATAAATTCTAGTGACAAATTTCCTGTAAAATCTTCGATCGGTGAAATATCTTGAAACATTTCACGCAATCCTTCGTCGAGAAACCACTGGTAGGAAGAAGTTTGAATTTCAATTAAGTTCGGTAGTTCCAACACCTCACTAATGCGCGCATAACTTCTTCGTTGGCGGTGTCGTCCGTATTGAACTAGTTGACCTGTCAACTGATTCACCCCTCAAATCAAACATTAATAACTTGTCGTAAGACAAAAAAGAAATGGTTTCTTATAAGAAAACCACATGTTTGACCTATTATATATTTTATAAGTTTTTCCTTTAAAACTAAAATTATACATACATACACAGCATACGTAAACTAAAAAAAATACACATTTAGCATTTTATAATGGTATCATACAGATATTTAGGCGTCAAGCTTTTTGTGCCCGAATAATAAAGTAACCTTTTTTCTTTTCAACAACATCAACTTGAGCAAAAATCATGTTTAACTTCTCTAATGCAGATGGAGCTCCTTGTTTTTTTTGAATAACAACCCAAAGCTCTCCCTTGGAAAGAAGATAGTTTGCACTTTGCTCAAAAATAGCATGAACCACCGCCTTACCAGCACGAATCGGTGGGTTTGTAACAATCGCGGCAAACCGCCCTTCAACTCGATCAAATAGATTACTTATGTAAATTCGCGCGTTTTCAATTTTGTTTTGCCGCTTGTTCTTCTCTGCCAACTCAATCGCTCGTTCGTTCACATCGATCATATCTATCATTCGGTGTGGGAAATCTTTCGCAAGCGCTAAACCGATTGGCCCATACCCACATCCGACATCAAGAATATTTCCCGGCACAGTTGGTTCAACAAACGTCTCAATTAATAACCGCGAACCAAAATCCACTTCTTTTTTCGAAAACACCCCTTGATCGACTGTAAATAAAAATTGATGCCCGCGTAGCATATACGTCCATTGAAACGGTTTGCTCTCTACATTTGGTCGCTCCGTATAGTAATGATCAACCATCACACTCACCCCTCTTTCCTCCATTGTAAACGAATGAACATGAAAACACAAAGAAGCTCGCTACTAAGAGCGAGCTTCCTCACATCATTACTTAATTTCAACTTTCGCGCCAGCTTCTTCAAGTTTCGCTTTAATTTCTTCAGCTTCTTCTTTAGAAACGCCTTCTTTAACTGGCTTTGGAGTGTTGTCTACTAAGTCTTTTGCTTCTTTTAAGCCAAGACCAGTAAGTTCGCGCACAACTTTAATAACTTTAATTTTTTGCGCGCCGCCATCGGCAAGGATTACGTCGAATTCAGTTTTTTCTTCAGCAGCACCAGCAGCAGCACCGCCAGCAACTACTACAGGAGCAGCAGCAGTTACACCAAACTCTTCTTCAATTGCTTTTACTAAGTCGTTTAATTCTAAAACAGTCATATTTTTAACCGCTTCAATGATTTGTTCTTTAGTCATGATCGATCTTCCTCCTTAATGTTTTAATTTTAGGCGATTTGGAAATTAAGCACCTTGCTCTTCTTTCTTCTCAGCAACCGCTTTTGTAACGAGAGCAAAGTTGCGGATTGGTGCTTGAAGAACGCTAAGCAACATAGAGAGCAAGCCTTCGCGAGATGGAAGCTCTGCAAGTGCCTTAACTTCTTCAAACGTTGCCACGTTGCCTTCGATGATACCTGCTTTAATTTTTAACGCTTCGTTCTTTTTCGCGAATTCGTTCAAAATTTTTGCAGGAGCAACGACATCTTCATTGCTGAATGCAATCGCATTCGGACCTGTTAATGTTTCGTCTAAACCTTCTAAGCCTAGCTCAGCAACAGCACGACGAGTTAATGTGTTTTTGTACACTTTGAACTCGATGCCCGCTTCGCGAAGTTGCTTACGAAGTTCTGTAACTTGAGCGACATTTAAGCCACGGTAATCAACGATGATCGTTGACTTGCTCGCGCGAAGTTTTTCAGCAATCTCCACCACTAGCTGCTGCTTTTGTTCAAGTACGCTGCTCATGTCAACACCTCCTGTAGAAGTTGAGTTTCAATACCACTTATACCGCCCAATAAAAAGCCTCCACGTCAGCGTAGACATGGAGGCCCCTAAAAGTGCACGCATGCACTCATTTATCAGTCTCAACACCTCGGTAGGAAATTAAGCCTTGCATGAGGCACCTACTGTCTACGGTACAAATGATATTCTTTTTTCAAACAATGAGTATTTTACTAAATTCCAATTAGAAAGTCAACATCTATTATTAGCGCGCAACAGCAACTGTAGAAGGATCTACTTTTACGCCAGGACCCATCGTTGAAGCAACTGTTACGTTTTTCACGTATGTGCCCTTTGCCGCTGCTGGTTTCGCTTTTAAGATTGTTTCGTAAATTGTTGTGAAGTTTTCTACTAATTTTTCTGTATCGAACGATACTTTGCCGATTGGTACATGGATATTTCCTGCTTTATCAACGCGGTACTCTACTTTACCAGCTTTAATTTCGTTAACCGCTTTAGCAACTTCGAACGTAACTGTTCCTGTTTTAGGGTTTGGCATTAATCCTTTTGGTCCTAAAATACGACCGATTTTACCAACTTCACCCATCATATCAGGAGTAGCAACGATCACATCGAACTCAAACCAACCTTGTTGGATTTTGTTGATGTAATCTGTGTCGCCTACGTAATCTGCGCCTGCAGCTTCTGCTTCTTTCGCTTTTTCACCTTTCGCAAGTACTAACACGCGGCGTACTTTACCTGTACCATGTGGCAGTACAACTGCACCACGAATTTGTTGGTCCGCTTTCTTCGGATCAACACCTAAACGGAAAGCAACCTCTACTGTTGCGTCAAATTTTGCAACATTCGTCTTTTTCACTAACTCGATCGCCTCTTGTAGAGCGTATGCTGTTGAGCGATCAATCAATTTCGCTGCCTCTAAGTAACGTTTTCCTCTTTTTGGCATGTTTATTTCCTCCTTTTGTGGTTTTAACGGAAAGACCTCCCACGAATAAAGGTTGCGAAAACTATATAGTTCGCTTCCGCAACCTTTTCCAGCCAGATCTTCATTAGTCTTCGATGACGATACCCATGCTGCGCGCTGTTCCTTCGATCATGCGCATAGCTGCTTCAATGCTCGCCGCGTTTAAGTCTGGCATTTTTGTTTCAGCAATCTCGCGCACTTTGTCGCGCTTTACTGTTGCCACTTTATTACGGTTTGGCTCACCAGAACCAGACTCGATACCAGCCGCTTTTTTAAGTAACACAGCAGCAGGTGGAGTTTTCGTAATAAATGTAAATGAACGGTCTTCATATACCGTAATTTCAACAGGAATAATTAAACCTGCTTGATCAGCTGTACGAGCGTTGAATTCTTTACAGAATCCCATGATGTTAACACCAGCTTGACCTAATGCTGGACCGACTGGTGGTGCTGGATTCGCTTTCCCTGCAGGAATTTGCAATTTGACAACTTTAATTACTTTTTTAGCCACGAGACACACCTCCTTAAGTCCGTGATGTGGTATTAGGGATGTTCCCTCCCACTCCATATATGAAAACAATCATCGCATTCGTCTCAATGATTGAGACATACTGACCTTAAAATATTATCACTTTTCTTGCATGTTTGCAAGTTGTTTACTATTATATTTTTTCGATTTGGGAAAAGTCAAGTTCTACCGGTGTTTCACGTCCGAACATATCAACGAGCACCGTTACTTTTTGTTTGTCCATCTCAATTTCTTGAATCGTTCCAACGAAGTTTGCGAATGGGCCTTCTTTAATACGAACGGTTTCATTCAATTCAAAATCAAATTCGAGCTCGATTAAGTCGACGCCCATGCGTTTTAAAATCGCCGAAACTTCTTCCTCAAGAAGTGGCGTCGGCTTCGATCCCGCGCCAGCTGAACCGACAAATCCCGTTACCCCCGGAGTGTTGCGAACAACGTACCAAGAGTCATCAGTCATAATCATTTCTACAAGTACGTAACCCGGAAACACTTTCTTTTTTACTACTTTCTTTTTGCCGCCTTTTGTGTCTGTCTCTTCCTCTTCAGGTACAACAACACGAAAAATTTTATCTTGCATACCCATCGACTCGACACGCTTCTCTAAGTTTGTTTTCACCTTATTTTCGTAACCCGAATACGTATGAATAACATACCAATTCTTTTCCATTTGTTGGGACGTTATCGTCCTTCCCTCCCTAAACATATCTTTTTAGGCAAAATAAAAACCCGTTACCGGGCTTTATTTCTGTTCGTTATCTTTCATTATACCATGGATATCCTAGTACTATTCAAGTATAAAGCGAACTAGCTCTGAAATTCCTAAATCAACAACGGCAAAAAATACGGTGAAAAACGCAACTGTCGCCAAAACGGTAATGGTGTAGTTTACTAATTCTTTTCGTTTCGGCCAGCTAACTTTTTTCATTTCACGAACGACTTCGCGGAAAAATTTCGTTAATTGTTGCATATAAAACCCTCCAACATCTCGGGATCATCAATTACTTCGTTTCACGGTGAAGCGTATGCGTATTGCATGTTTTACAAAACTTTTTCATCTCAAGCCGCTCACTATGTTGAGCAACATTTTTCATTGTTGAATAATTTCTATTTAAACATTGGCTGCATGCTAAAATCACTTTTTTGCGCATACGTTTTCCTCCGACATACTACGTCTTAAAAACTGTATCATACAACTTTTTTTTATGTCAATATTATAAGCTAATTCCTTGAATTTCTATATACTTCTCTAACTTGCGTTTTACCCGTTGCAATGCGTTATCAATCGACTTAACGTGCCGATTGAGCTCTTCGGAAATTTCTTGGTATGAGCGACCTTCTAGATAAAGAAGAAGTACTTTTCTCTCTAAATCGCTAAGTAATTCGGTCATTTTCCCTTCAATATGATCAAACTCTTCACGGTTAATAATTAGTTCTTCTGGATTGGTCATTTTCGTTCCCGAAAGAACGTCCATTAGCGTGCGAGCACAGTCATCTTCATAAATCGGCTTGTCCAACGAAACATAGCAATTCAATGGAATATGTTTTTGGCGCGTAGCCATCTTAATTGCTGTAATCATTTGTCGTGTAATACATAGTTCCGCAAATGCTTTGAACGACGACTGTTTCTCCTCTTTAAAATCCCTAATTGCTTTATACAGTCCAATCATTCCTTCTTGCACGATATCTTCGCGATCTGCACCGACTAAAAAGTATGAACGCGCCTTCGCGCGAACAAAATTTTTATACTTATGAATTAAATAATCAAGTGCCTCACTATCCCCTTGATGCACAAGCTCTACAATCATTTCGTCTTCCAATTGTTCGTAGCGATTTTGTTGCTTGTCATTTGCACTTGCGCTCACGCCGATCCCCCCGCCCTGCACATGGATAAAAGTATTATACAGTACATTTTTTTACAGGGTCAATCGTTCATTTTTCCCCTCTTCGCCATTTTTCGAAAATTTTTGCGACTTCATCTGTGAGAGGAATTTTTGAAACCGGCTTTTTTTGTTGAATGTGCTGAACGTTTTTTGAAATATGATGTTGCACCGCATCCACTTCAATAAGTAGCTCTCGAGCCGATTTGCGCAACGCGCCTTGACCGAAAATCGCCCATTGTTCCGTATAATCTGACGTAGCAACATACACTTTCGTCCGAACTCGCTGAAGCGACTTTGCCAATTTTTCAATATGCTCATCTGCTGTTTCATTTTCTTTCGTAAAAATGACTTCTACTTGGTGATCAACATATTTTTTTGTTGCTCCTTGTACGAGGTGTGCGTCAAAAACGATAATTACTTTACAGCCGGTAAATGCTTGATATTCCGCCATTTTCTCTACGAGCCGATCGCGCGCTAAAGCTAAGTCGGTATCACGTAGTTTTCGCAATTCCGGCCAAGCACCGATGATGTTGTAACCATCAACGATTAAAATATCCATGTTATTCACCTAGTGGATGACGCTTTCGGTACACCTCATACATTAACAAACTAGCCGCAACAGAGGCATTTAACGATGTCACATGACCAATCATTGGCAAACGAACGAGTACATCACATTTATCTCGCAATAAACGACTCATTCCCTTCCCTTCACTTCCAATAACTAGTGCCAAAGGAATCACGCCATCTAGTTGACGATAGTCTTGTTCTCCTTTTGCATCTGTTCCAAAAATCCAAATGCCTCGTTCTTTTAATTCATCTACCGTTCGAGCTAAGTTCGTTACGCGCGCAACAGGAATGTATTCGATCGCACCGGTCGAAGCTTTCGCTACCGTTGCGGTTAAGCCAACTGCACGACGTTTCGGAATAATTATGCCATGCGCCCCTACTGCGTCAGCCGTGCGCATAATAGAACCTAAGTTGTGCGGATCCTCAAGCTCGTCCAAAATAATAAAGAATGGAGCTTCTCCACGTTCCTGCGCTTTTTTAAATAAATCATCTATGTCATAGTATCGATATGCGGCAACTTGCGCAATGACCCCTTGATGATTTCCTGCACTCAATTGATCCATCTTTTTTTTAGGGACATATTGCACCGTAATCCCCATATCCTTTGCAAGCTGAATAATCGGTTGCATTTGACCGCGTTGTGAACCTTCAGCAACCCATATTTTATTGATTTCCCGTCCGGATTTTAATGCTTCAAATACCGGATTTTTACCGATGATAAGATCCATCGCTACACCTTCCTTTCCGCTTCATGACGATGTACATCTAACGCCCATTGCATCAACTGGTTGAGCCGCTCCTCATTTCCACTTAAAAAATGATAGCCGATTAACGCCTCAAACCCAGTGCTTTGACGATATGTTTGTACATCTGTGTTTTTCGGCGTGCTCCCTGATTTCGCATTACGTCCACGTCGAACGATCGCGAGTTCATGTTCCGAAAGGTGATTATGGCTGAGCAGCCATTGTAACACATTCGCCTGCGCTTTAGCACAAACATATGTTTTTGCTAAGTTGTGCAAATCATTCGGTTTTACTTTTCCTAAGGCGAGAAGGTGATGCCGGACGAATAGTTCGTATACGGCATCACCGATATAAGCTAATGTTAAACCGTTTAACTGTTGGAAGTCTTTAATTTTGTTAAACAAATGCAACATCGTTTTATCCTCTTCTCCATCTCGTTCCTTGCGGTGTATCTTCTAAAATGATGTTTTTCGCTTTCAGCTCATCCCGAATGCGATCAGCTAACGCAAAATCGCGATTTTTTCTCGCTTCAATTCTTTGTTGAATGAGCGCCTCAATTTCTTCATCAAGCAACTCGTCTTGTTGTAACGAAAGACCGAGCACATCAAAAAGTTGCTCAAATTGTTGTAAAAACATTTGAATGACAGTTTGTGATGTATGTTTCTCCAACAAATATATGTTCGCTTGTTTCGCTAGCTCAAATAGCACAGCAATCCCGTTCGCTGTATTAAAATCATCATCCATTTCGCGAATAAACTCGTCTCTCAATTGCTCAATTTTCGCAAGCCACTGTTCATCGTTTGTCGTTAAATTTGTGCTGCTTTGCAAGCGATGTTTGACATTGGCATACGCCGTCTTCAAACGCTCTAATCCACTTTTCGCACTTTCAAGCAAAGGTTGACTATAATTGATCGGATGGCGATAATGGACAGAAAGCATAAAGAAACGTAACACTTGTGGATCAACTTGCTTAATAATGTCATGGACTAAAATAAAATTCCCTAGCGACTTTGACATTTTTTCGTTGTCAATATTAATATAGCCGTTGTGCAACCAATATTTCGCAAAAGGCTTGCCTGTTAGCGCCTCGGATTGAGCGATTTCATTTTCATGGTGCGGAAACGTTAAATCTTGTCCACCAGCATGTATATCGATCGTATCCCCCAAATATTTTCGCGCCATCGCTGAACACTCAATATGCCAACCCGGGCGCCCCTTCCCCCACGGACTATCCCAGTAAATTTCACCTTCTTTTGCCGCTTTCCATAGCGCAAAATCAAGCGGATCTTCTTTTTTCTCCCCGACTTCAATACGAGCTCCCGACTTTAATTCATCGATGGACTGATGTGATAATTTACCGTAGTCAGAGAAACGGCGGGTGCGATAATATACGTCACCTTCAACTTCATACGCGTACCCTTTTTCAATTAACTGTTCAATAAATTGAATGATTGTATCAATGTTTTCTGTCACACGTGGGTGAACGTCTGCCTTCTTGCAGCCAAGCGCTGTAATATCTTCAAAATAAGCTTCAATAAACCGTTCAGCAATGCTCGGCACATCTTCCCCTAATTCCCTCGCTGCGCGAATCAGTTTATCGTCTACGTCCGTGAAATTAGAGACATATTGAACTTCATAACCACGAAATTGTAAATAGCGGCGAATCGTATCAAACACGATAGCCGGACGGGCGTTACCGATATGAATATAGTTATATACCGTCGGACCGCACACGTACATTTTCACTTTGTTTGGCTCTAGTGGAATGAATGGCTCCTTTTTCCGCGTTAACGTATTATATACTTGAATGCTCATGGTTCACCGTTCCTTTCTTTAGTTCTTGTACTTGTGCTTTTAGTTGTGCAATTTCTGCTTCTAACTCTTTGAAACGGTCCGCAATTGGATCCGGCAAATCACAATGATTTAAATCTTTGTTAACACGTACGCCGTTTTGCACAACGACCCGTCCCGGAATCCCAACAACCGTTGAGTTTGGCGGTACATCTTTCAACACGACAGAGCCAGCCCCGATCTTACAATTTTCTCCAATTGTAATCGAACCAAGCACCTTTGCTCCAGTAGCAATTAAGCAGTTATCTTTAATTGTTGGGTGACGTTTTCCTTTTTCTTTTCCCGTTCCACCGAGTGTTACCCCTTGATATACCGTCACGTTATCACCGATCTCGCACGTCTCCCCGATGACAACCCCCATGCCATGATCGATGAAAAAACGACGACCGATTTTCGCTCCCGGATGAATTTCGATGCCGGTAAAGAAGCGGCTAATTTGTGAGATCAAACGAGCTAAAAAATAAAATTTCCGCTTGTAAAGTGCGTGCGCAATGCGATGTGCCCAAATAGCGTGCAAGCCTGAATACGTTAAAATAACCTCTAAATAGCTTCTTGCCGCTGGGTCTTGTTCAAAAATGACCTCAATGTCTTCTTTTAATGTCTTAAACATCTTGTTCCCCCCTTTGTCATCTGTCCAATAAAAAACGTCCCTGTGTACAATGACACAGAGACGCTTTATCGCGCGGTTCCACTCTGTTTAGCCTAAAAGGCTCCCTCTTGCCCTTATAACGGAAGGGAATCCGCTCCATTCTACTGCAGAACGTCTCTGGTTCGAAAGGAGGCTCCGAGGTGCATTTCAAAAGAATCAAGCATAAACCACTTCCAGCCAAGGTGGTTCTCTCTGGCATGCTGCATTCTTTCTACTTCTCCTCTTCAACGCTTTCGTCTATATGACTTATACCTATTTTATTACATAAGCAAAGAAATGTTAACCGATGAGTTTTGCTAATCGGGACATTACCGTTTCTTTTCCGAGCAAACGAATCGCCTCTGGAAGTTCCGGACCGTGCGTTTGTCCTGTTACAGCCACACGAATCGGCATAAACAAGTTTTTCCCTTTTTGTCCTGTCTCTTTTTGTACCGCTTTAATCGCAGCTTTAACTTGCTCACTATTAAACGTCGCAAGCTGTTCGATTTGTTCGTAAAATGCTTTTAATACATGTGGCACTTGTTCACCGGCTAAAACTGCTTTCGCTTCTTCATCATATTCAATATCTTTTTTAAAGAAAAGCTCTGATAGCTCTACAATTTCAGCACCATAGCTCATTTGCTCTTGGTATAACGCAATTAAATCACGAGCCCACTGCTTTTGCTCATTTGTCATTTGTTCTGGCAAGCGCCCAGCCTGAATTAAATGAGGGAGTGACAATTCAACGAGACGATCTAAATCGAGCTTTTTAATATATTGGTTGTTCATCCACGTCAACTTTTGCTTATCAAACATCGATGGAGATTTTGATAAGCGAGAAACATCGAACATACGGATAAGCTCTTCTTTTGTGAAAATCTCCTCTTCTCCTTCTGGTGACCAACCTAATAACGCAAAGAAGTTGAACATCGCTTCTGGCAAATAACCAAGCTCTTTATACTGCGAAACGAATTGAATAATCGATTCATCACGTTTGGACAATTTTTTACGATTTTCATTTACGATTAGCGTCAAATGCGCATATTTTGGTGGCTCCCAACCGAAATATTCATACACCATCAACTGTTTTGGCGTGTTTGATAAATGCTCTTCACCACGGAATACATGTGTAATTTTCATTAAATGGTCATCAATGACGACAGCGAAGTTATACGTTGGGATACCATTTGCTTTCACGATGACCCAATCTCCGATATCTTTTGATTCAAAAGAAACACGGCCGCGCACCATATCTTCAAATTCGTACACTTTCCCTTCCGGCACTTTTAGACGGATCGTGTATGGCTTACCTTCCGCTTCTAGCTGCTGAATTTGTTCTGGCGTTAAGTGACGGCATTTGCCACTATATTGTGGGGCAGCAATGCCAGCTGCTTTTTGTGCCTCACGCTCCTGTTCTAGTTCCTCGGGCGTACAAAAACATTTATAAGCATATCCTTTTTCTAGCAATTCATTTGTATATTGACGATATATGTGCAGACGCTCTGTTTGACGATAAGGTCCGTAGCCTCCATCTTTATCTATAGATTCGTCATATTCAATACCGAGCCATTTCAAATTTTCAAGTTGCGACTGTTCGCCGCCTTCTACATTCCGTTCAATATCTGTATCTTCAATACGAACGATAAATTTTCCACGATGATGGCGAGCGAATAAATAATTAAATAATGCTGTGCGCGCACCGCCAATATGTAAATGACCAGTCGGACTCGGTGCGTAGCGCACCCTTACTTCCTGTGACATGTCATGACCTCCATCTACCTAATTTCTGTACCTCATTGTACCGTAAACCGCCTACAAAATCCATCATTCATTATTCTTTTGTAGTAAAACGACGGCCTGGGCAGCTATTCCTTCTTCTCTTCCTGTAAAACCAAGCTTTTCTGTTGTCGTTGCCTTCACGTTTACTTGTGAAACGTCCCCTTCTAACAACTCAGCAATTCGCTCCTGCATATTTGCAATATACGGTGCCATCTTCGGTTTTTGGGCAATAATTGTACAGTCCACATTAACAAGTTTGTATCCATGTTGGCGCACAATGCTCCATACATGTTGCAAAAGAAGTGCTGAATCGGCATCTTTGTATGCTTCATCTGTGTCGGGAAAATGCTTACCGATATCCCCTTGACCAATAGCCCCTAAACAAGCATCAGCAATCGCATGCAACAATACGTCTGCATCCGAATGTCCGAGCAATCCTTTTTCATACGGAATCGTTACCCCACCAATAATAAGCGGACGCCCTTCAGCAAACTGATGGACGTCAAACCCTTGTCCAATTCGATACATCATTGATCTCCTCTCGCACGTAAAATGGCTTCTGCAAATAATAAGTCTTCTTTTGTTGTCAGTTTAATATTCGTATATTCACCTTCGACAATGGCAACTCGATGACCGATCCGCTCGACAAGGCTCGCATCATCTGTCCCGATAAACTGTTCTTCTTTCGCCTGTTCATGGGCATGGCGAATTAACGGCACGGAAAAAGCTTGTGGTGTTTGTACAGCCCACAAGCTCGATCGATCGACCGTTTTTTCAATTTGGCCATCGACCACCTTTTTCATCGTATCTTTTACAGGAACAGCTAACACGGCCGCCCCTGTCTTTTCCGTTACTTGAACGAGTTCATGAATTTTTTTAATTGTAACAAACGGGCGAGCACCATCGTGAATGAGTATGATGCCCGTATCGCCCACCGCTTTTAATCCATTGTAAACACTTTGTTGTCGTTCTTCCCCTCCGGGAACTAGTGATGTCACTTTTTTTATTTCAAAACGATGAAGCAGACGAACAAACTGTTCACGTTCTTGATCATTAACGACCAACACAATGTTTTGGCATAAAACATCCCGTTCAAATACACGTAACGTATGAATGATAACTGGCATTCCTTCAAGATCGATAAATTGTTTGTTCATTCCTGCATTCATTCGTTTGCCTTGACCAGCTGCCGGTATAATGACAGAATAGTTCATTTCCCTATCTCCTAACAGCTCATAATGCTTTTTCGAGTAGTTTTAATTTGGCGAAAATCATTCTTCCTGCTGAAGTTTGTAAGACGCTTGTCACAAGTACATCGACCCGTTTTCCGATATAATCTTTCCCGTCTTCAACAACGATCATCGTTCCGTCATCTAAATAGGCAACACCTTGGTTTTGTTCTTTTCCATCTTTAATCACATGAACATTTAATTCTTCCCCTGGAAGAACGATCGGTTTGACGGCGTTTGCTAAGTCGTTAATGTTTAACACCGGAACATTTTGCAACTCACATACTTTATTTAAGTTAAAATCATTTGTCACGACAACCCCTGACGTAAGTTGCGCCAATTTTACGAGCTTGCTATCAACTTCTTGAATTCCTTCAAAATCACCTTCATATATCTCAACGTTAATGGCTAATTCTTTTTGAATTCGGTTTAAAATATCTAGCCCTCTTCGTCCGCGATTTCTCTTGAGGGCATCAGAAGAATCAGCGATATGTTGTAATTCTTCTAACACAAAGCGCGGAATGACAATCGTCCCTTCCAAGAAACCCGTTTGGCAAATGTCAGCGATCCGTCCGTCAATAATGACACTCGTATCTAAAATTTTTAACGACTTTCCTTTTTTCTCTTCTTCCTCGCTCCCTTTTTTCTTTCCGCTTCTGTTCGTTAAAGAAAATAAGTTCATTAACTCATCTCGCTTTTTGAACCCAACTTGAAAACCTAGGTAACCTAACAATAGCGTAAGAAAAATGGGCAACATCGTATTAACAAAAGGAATTTGAATAGAATTCAACGGAATGACGACTAAAAAGGCAACAATGAGCCCAAAAATGAGACCGAGACTCCCAAACAACAAGTCCGTCACAGGTGCTTTAACTAGCGTTTCTTCCATCCAATGAATGAGTCCAACCACATGATCGACTAACCAAAACGTGAGAAGGAATACGATGATCGCACCAACTGGGGCCGCTACATATGGGCTATCGACATAAGGAAAATCGTCTAAGTGCAACAGCTTCAACAAAGTAGGAAAGAAAATGATTCCTAACATGCCCCCAGTAATTAAAAAAGATGCTTGCACAATTCGTTTTAACACGTTTTTTCACCTCCTCTATTACATTATAAACAGTTTCCAATGTTTGAAACCAATATGAGCATCATTTTTAATCATTTTTTAATCGTTTTGTTAAAATATTGGCCGATTTTTCCCTTCTCCTAACGAGTAATACAACGCTTCTTCTACATCGGCCACACCAATGACTTCAACACTTTTTGGCATGTTCCATCCACCGATGTTACTTTTCGGAATAATAATGCGCTGAAAACCAAGCTTAACTGCCTCTTGCACACGCTGTTCAATCCGAGACACGCGGCGAACTTCCCCTGTCAATCCAACTTCCCCAATGACAACATCCGTATGATTTGTCGGTTGATCGCGAAAGCTTGAGGCGATGCTTACAGCGATCGCTAGGTCAATAGCAGGTTCGTCCAGCTTGATGCCACCAGCTACTTTTAAATACGCATCTTGGTTTTGAAGAAGCAAGCCTACCCGTTTTTCTAATACAGCCATCAGCAAAGAAACGCGATTATGATCAATGCCTGTTGCCATGCGACGCGGCGTTCCGAAGCTAGTCGGTGACACTAATGCTTGAATTTCGACTAATACCGGCCTTGTACCTTCCATGGAAGCGACAACGGTAGAGCCGGATGCACCTTTGGAACGCTCTTCTAAAAAAATTTCTGATGGGTTTTTTACTTCTGTGAGTCCTGTTTCTTTCATCTCAAAAATGCCGATTTCATTTGTAGAGCCAAACCGGTTTTTTACCGCCCGTAAAATGCGGTACGTATGATGTCGTTCTCCTTCAAAATATAATACAGTGTCAACCATATGTTCAAGAATGCGCGGTCCTGCAAGTGCCCCTTCTTTCGTCACATGTCCGACAATGAAAATAGCAATTCCTTTCGTTTTAGCTATTCGCATCAGCTCCGCTGTACATTCACGAACTTGTGAGACACTTCCCGGGGCTGATGTAATCTCCGAACGATATATCGTCTGAATCGAGTCAATGACGACAAACGCAGGCTTCATCTCATCCACCGTTTGAATAATATGCTCTAAATTCGTTTCAGATAAAACATATAAATGGTCGGACGTCACATGCAACCGTTCAGCACGAAGCTTCGTTTGTTTGACGGATTCTTCCCCGGAAATATATAGCACAGTATGTTCATCGTTTGCGAGCTGGGCGCAAATTTGCAATAACAATGTCGATTTCCCAATGCCAGGATCGCCCCCGATCAAAACGAGGGAACCGCGAACAATTCCGCCCCCTAACACGCGATTGAACTCTGTAAACTTTGTGTCAATTCTTGGCTCTTGCGTTGTCTCTACCGTAGTAATGGATACAGGTTTAGCTAATACCCCTTCTGTATGCACAAATAACGCACGATGATGGGATTTTACAATTTCCGTTTCCTCAACCATCGCATTCCATGAATGACATCCTGGACATTTCCCCATCCATTTTGCTGTTTCATACCCACAATGTTGACAAACAAATTTCGTTTTCCGTTTAACCATTGCTCCATTCCTTTCACCATGAAAAACAAGGTATGCGCGTAAGCATACCTTGTTTTGTTATTTTACCGGCTCGTTTGTTAGTACAACAAACTGACCTTCTTTTACATCCATGACGACTTTTTGCCCGCTATTAATCGTTCCTTTTAACAATTCTTCAGATAAACGATCTTCGACATGTTTTTGAATTGCTCGGCGCAACGGACGAGCTCCATATTCTAAGTCATATCCTTCTTCCGCTAATTTCTCAATCGCTGCATCTGTTAATTCTAAATCAATTTGTTGTTCCTGTAGTCGTTTTTTCAGTTGTTCGACCATCAATGATACAATTTCTTTTAAATGTTTTTTCTCAAGTGAGTGGAAGACGATGATCTCATCAATTCGGTTTAAAAACTCTGGACGGAATGCCTTTTTCAACTCGTCCATTACTTTTCCCTTCATATCTTTGTACTGCTGGCTCTCATCTTGTACATTAAAACCAACGTATTTATTTCTCTTGAGGGCGTCAGCACCGACGTTTGATGTCATAATGATAATTGTATTTCGGAAATCAACCGTCCGTCCTTTAGAGTCTGTCAAGCGCCCATCTTCTAATACTTGTAACAAAATATTAAACACATCTGGATGCGCTTTTTCGATCTCATCTAATAAAATGACAGAATACGGTTTCCGGCGAACTTTTTCTGTCAATTGTCCGCCTTCCTCATAGCCAACATATCCTGGAGGAGAACCGACAAGGCGTGACGTTGAATGTTTCTCCATATATTCAGACATGTCGATGCGGATCATTGCATCTTCGTCACCAAACATCGCTTCAGCAAGCGCTCTTGCCAACTCTGTCTTTCCTACACCTGTCGGTCCAAGGAAAATAAATGAACCGATTGGGCGCTTCGGATCTTTTAACCCTGCTCGAGCACGACGAACAGCCTTTGCAACAGCTTTAACTGCTTCTTCTTGTCCGATCACACGAGAATGTAAAATTTCCTCTAACTTCAACAACCGCTCTGTTTCTGTTTGAGCCAATTTGGAAACTGGAATTCCGGTCCAACTTGACACGACGGCTGCAATATCTTCTACAGTCACTTCAGAGTTTTCTTGACCTTGCTTTTCTTTCCATGCCCGTTTCGTTTCCTCAAGTTGTTCGCGCAATTTTTGTTCGGCATCTCGCAACGATGCTGCTTTTTCAAATTCTTGACTTTGCACTGCGGCATCTTTTTCTTTACGAATTTCCTCCAGTTTTTGTTCAAGCTCTTTTAAATTTGGTGGTGTCGTGAATGAACGTAAGCGCACTTTCGAACAAGCTTCATCAATTAAATCAATCGCCTTATCTGGTAAAAATCGATCCGAAATGTAACGATCCGAAAGCTTTACTGCCTGCTCAATTGCCTCATCTGAAATAGAAACGCGATGGTGCGCCTCATAACGATCCCGCAATCCTTTTAAAATTTGAATCGATTCCTCAACAGTTGGCTCACCCACATGAATTGGCTGGAAGCGTCTTTCTAACGCCGCATCTTTTTCGATATATTTCCGGTATTCATCTAACGTTGTAGCTCCAATGCATTGTAACTCTCCTCGAGCAAGAGAAGGTTTTAAAATATTTGATGCATCAATAGCTCCTTCAGCACCACCTGCCCCGATGAGCGTATGCAATTCGTCGATAAATAAGATGATGTTTCCAGCTTGACGAATTTCATCCATCACTTTTTTCAAACGATCTTCAAACTCTCCGCGATATTTTGTTCCCGCAACGACTGTGCCCATGTCAAGCGTCATTACGCGCTTATCACGAAGCGTCTCAGGCACTTCATTATTGACAATTTGTTGAGCTAGTCCCTCGGCAATTGCTGTTTTCCCTACACCCGGCTCTCCAATTAAAACGGGATTATTTTTCGTTCTGCGACTTAACACTTCGATGACACGTTGAATTTCTTTACTTCTCCCGATCACAGGGTCTAAACCGCCTTCACGTGCAATCGCTGTTAAATCACGCGCCAAACTATCCAATGTCGGCGTATTGGCGTGAGCTGTCCCTCCATGATGCCCGGATGCAGATTCATTGCTTCCTAGTAGTTGAAGCACTTGTTGACGAGCCTTATTTAAGCTCACACCTAAATTGTTTAAAACACGCGCCGCTACACCTTCCCCTTCACGAATAAGACCGAGCAAAATATGTTCTGTTCCCACGTAAGAATGGCCGAGCTTCCTAGCTTCATCCATGGAAAGCTCGATTACTTTTTTTGCACGTGGTGTATAGTGAAGCGTTTGCCCTACTTCGTTCCCACGTCCGATCAGTGACTCCACTTCTTTCTGAATTTTGTCTGGTCCTAATCCGAGCGCCATGAGCGCTTTCGCAGCAATCCCTTCACCCTCTCGAATCAGACCGAGCAGAATGTGCTCTGTCCCAATATTGTTATGTCCTAACCGAACCGCTTCTTCCTGCGCCAATGCTAGCACTTTTTGTGCTCGCTCTGTAAAACGTCCAAACATCATCTTGATCAACCTCCCTCTAATTTAACTTAATTGGCATAGCCGTTCACGAATAAGCGATGCGCGACGAACATCTCGCTCTTGCGGACGCATGGCACCACCTGCATACTTTTGTAAAAATCCAGGCTGGGTCAAAATCATAAGCTCCGTTAAAATTGTTTTTGGGACGTTTTTGATATACCCTAGATCAATGCCTAATCGTACATCGGATAAACATTGTGCTGCCTCTTTTGAACCGATGATCCGACTGTTCGTTAAAACACCGTAAGAACGATATACCCTGTCTTCTAATTGTATGTTAGAAGTTTTTACTAATGCCTCGCGGGCCATTCGCTCTTGCTCAATTAATTGTCGAACGACTCCAGTTAAATCCTCGACGATATCTTCCTCACTTTTTCCTAGTGTAATTTGGTTAGAAACTTGAAAAATATTCCCCAACGCCTCACTACCCTCTCCGTACGTACCACGCACAACTAGACCGAGTTGATTAATTGCGGGAATGATTTGATTCATTTGTTGTGTTAATACAAGTCCTGGTAAATGCATCATGACGGATGCTCGCAATCCTGTCCCAACATTCGTCGGGCAGCTTGTTAAATAGCCGTATTTTTCATCGTAGGCATAATCTATATGCTGTTCAATCCAATCGTCTAAGGCGCTTGCCATTTTCAATGCTTCTTTTAATTGAAAGCCTGCGAATAAACATTGAATGCGAACATGATCTTCCTCATTAACCATGATACTAGCTTCTTCTTGTTCAGATAATAAACATGCACCAAACGTGCAATCTTCAGCTAAATGAGGGCTAATTAAATGCTTTTCAACTAATACTCGCTTTTCAATTGGTTGCAATTCGTTCATTTTCAATAAGAAAAAAGGTCCGATATGCCCATAGCTTTTTTGAGAAAATAACCGTTCAAATAGTTCAATCATTGCGATTGCTTCCTCGTTTGTAAATACGGTTGGAAACGAATATTGTTTCATATTTCTTGCTAGACGAGTTCGACTGCTTAACACAATATCGGAATCTGGCCCTTCTTCACTCATCCATGGGCTAAGAGCGCGCTGAAAAAATAATTGTTTACTCATGTGAAGCGCCCCCTTCTGCCTTTAATTTTGTTTCAAGTTCCCGAATTTGATCACGTACTTCGGCTGCTTTTTCAAATTGTTCCTTAACAATTAGATCTTGTAACACGTGCTTTAACTGTCCAATTTGTTTACGAATATATAGTGTGCCGCCGACCCGCTTCGGAATCTTTCCTTCATGAGCCACATGGCCGCCATGTAGTCTTCGAAAAATAGGTGGTAAATAATGAGCAAATGTTTCGTAACAATTCGCACAACCAAAACGTCCAACTTTCACAAACTGAGCATACGTCATTTTACACCGTTCGCATTGTAATATATGCTCGCTATGGAAAGAGGGCGCTTTCTGTTCTTTTAGTGACGCGTCCATATTTAACAGTCCAGCAATTAAATTATTAATTGAAAAAGCGCCTTGATGCGGGAACATAAACATTTCACCTTTTTCATGAGCACACTGCTCACAAAGATGTATTTCTGTTTTTTCCCCATTCACAATTTTAGTGAAATGAAGCGTTGCTGGTCGCTGATTACACTCTTGGCATATCAAAGTATTCACCCTCTCTACATGTACTTTAATGATGTCAGCATCGCTTTCAATATGCGCGCACGCAGTTCATCACGATGAGGAAGATCAATAGATAAAACGGCGCGATCAATAACGCTTAACATCATATTCGCCTCTCGCTCTGAAATTACCTTTTCATCTAGCAATCGTTGAATGATATGCTCGCCGTTCGTTTGGCTAATTCGCTCTTGAACAAGTGACAGTAGATGATCAATAAGTTGAGAAGCGCTCTGGGCTTTCACTTTCATAATACGAATATAACCACCACCGCCACGCTTGCTTTCAACAATATATCCTCTCTCTAGTGTAAAGCGTGTATTGATGACATAGTTAATTTGCGAAGGAACACACTGAAATTTGTCTGCAATTTCACTTCGTTTAATCTCAACGATATCTTTTCCGCTCATATTTAGCACTTGTTTTAAATATTGCTCAATGACATCAGAGATATTCCTCACATAATCCCTCCTCTGCCAGTTGACTTTGACTATATTTGACTTTAACTTTAATATATACGGAATTCTTCAAAAATGCAAGGATTCCCTTCCTACACTACTATATATTTTACCCATTGCATTCGTTCAATAAAACAAAAAGACCAAGACTAAATTTGTCTTGGTCTTTTCTTGCCCGGCAACGTCCTACTCTCGCAGGCGGTGTCCCGCCAACTACCATCGGCGCTGGAGAGCTTAACTTCCGTGTTCGGGATGGGAACGGGTGTGACCTCTCCGCCATCGTCACCGAGCAAACATGCTTCTTTTCGCCGCATAAGGCGTGAAGGATAATTCCTTCAAAACTAGATAACAGGTTAGCCTACGCTTTTCTTGTGTCTAGCTTCG
>NZ_DAITON010000003.1:0-16159 GCF_036834105.1 Anoxybacillus sp.
AAGAAGGTAAGATCGTTCACATAGCGAACGATCTTGCCCTCAGAAAACTTACTGGCTTACTAATAGCTTCTCAATCTCTTGTAATCCTTTTTTCCGTTCAATCGGATCCCAAAATCCCCATGTAGTAGTAAGCTTATAGACATGATTATTTTTTACAGCTTTCAAACTGTTCCATACCTTGCCTTGTGTAACTGTATCGTAAAACTCGCCGCTATTAAAATAGGTGATATCAATAATGTGATCCGGGTTATATTTGGCTAATCCTTCAATAGAAATGTTCTCTCCGAAATCTTCCGGCAATCCTTCAGCAGGCGTTAGCCCTAAGTCATCAAACAACAAGGCATTCGTAGCATGGTTTTTCGTACCAAACACGCGAATGTCTTTTTTGCCGATTGCCACAGCCATAAACGTCTCGTTTCCGACTTTCTCCTTAATGCGTTTGCCGATTTCTTTCGCTTCTTTTTCTAACTCAGCAATAACTTTCTTGCCTTCTTCCAGTTTGCCGACCGCTTCTGTAATTTTTAAATGATCTTCTTTCCAGTCTCCCCCTACTTCAATTACAACCGTAGGAATGGTGTCTGCCAATTGATCGTATAAAGGTTTATAGCGATCACTAATGATCAATAAATCCGGATCTAAATCAATGATTTGTTCAGGGCTGAACTCATCAGCGTACGGTAAAGCTTTTACCCCTTTCAACTCATCTTTTAAATGCGGCGGAAATTCGTTATCGTAAGCCATAACCGCGTACGGCTTTACACCTACGGAAACAAGTGAACCTTCCCATGAAACGTGCGAAAGAACTACTACTTTTTCTGGGTTCATCGGTACTTCCGTTGTTCCCATAAAGTGCTCGACTATGCGCGTTTTCTTTGTCTCTTCCTTCGGCTCGCTACTTGTTTGTTCTGTTTTTCCGCATCCGGCTAGTACAAGCAGCAGAGTGACAGCTAGCGTACAACATACATTCAACAAACGGTTCATATTTCTATCCTCCTAAACAACAAATGAAAATGAATTTCGTTATTAATATTAACAACCAAAATAAACGTAGGACATGGATATATTTGTTTTTATTCATGGACAAATGATACTTTTTATACACAAAATGGGGCTATTCCTCATATATTTGAATTTAAAAAAAACTGTACCATACGCTCAATCATATACTTTCTTCCAAACGGTCCCCAAGGATCCCATTCGATACTATCAGGATAGTAGACATGTCTCTCTCTTGATGCCTTCATTGTTTTCCAAAGTCTATTATTTACTAGATTTTGCACATCCTTCACATGACTCCAAAGAATCAATATCCGAGCAGGATTCATATACGCGAGCTCCTCAATTTGAATTGCTTCATAACCTATGTCAGGAATGTGATCATCTGGTTCGAAGCCCAGTTGTCGAAAAAACAAGTCAGTGAATGCGTGACCCGTTTTTCCATATAAGCGAATTTCATTTCCTCGAACCCAGATAACAACCCATTTCCCACTCCCTGATATTCGGCAAAGTCGTTCTTTCGCTTTCTTCTCTAATTGATGGAGGCTATAAATAATATGTTCCACTTTGGACTTTTCTTCTACAATATGAGCAATTTTTCGCAAGTAAGCATCCCATGTTGTTTGAAATGGAATATGATGAACATGCACTTGCTGTGTCCATAATGCCGATTGTTCCGCATCTTGGCGAAGAGGTGTTTTGATGATAAGATCAGGGTGTGCCTTCAACACTTCTTCGCGATTAAAATGTTCTTCCGCATTTAAAAGTAAAGTTCCCTCAAGTTCCCGAGATAAATAAGATGGAAGCCCATTGTGCCCATAAAATGCACTCGGATACATCGGAGCTGCAACAGGTTGTATTCCCAATGCCAACAAATGATCTTGTAATAGAAGTTGGCTAATTACTGCTACTCTCTTTTGAACACGCTTTATAAATATTGTCGGAGCAACTCCCTCTCTCTTCTTAAACAGCCGACTAAAATAAAACTCATCCTGTAAACCAATGCGAAGCGCAATCTCCCTAAGGGGCAATCCTTTCTCTTGAACCATTAACTTTTTCGCTAGTTTCATCTTTTCATTGTGAATAAATTCTTTTGGGGACACTCCAAACTTCTGACGAAAAGCACGCGCAAAAGAAGATGGGGTCATTCCAAAACGATCTGCTAGCTCGGCAACAGACATCGGTTCGTGCAAATGCTCACGAACATACTGGTTCGCTTCTTCCAGATTTTCACTTCTTGATTGATCTGTTATCATTGAAAGCATAGTCCAAATTAAAGACTGAAAGCGACAACGATCTGATAAGATTTTACTTTGTTGTATTTTTATTAGCTCTTTCCATATAGGAGTCATTTTTACAGGAGATTGCTTAGAAAAAGAAATATCTTGAAATGGGATAAGCCACCCTGATCCTTCCTCACAAACTAATAGATATAAACTCAAACTTTCAGAAAGAGGGATGATTGTAACGCTGCCAACGACAAAAATACTCTTTCCTTCCTCTAACTTCATTTGTTTTTTGTCTTGTATCAATATCCCCTTTCCTGAAGCAATATATGCTAGGAGGCATCCTTGCTGAAACTCTTTCTTTTCTCCTTCTTTTAGCTCGTTATATAAGATTTTCAGATCATTTAATTCAGATAAAGGATGTATCATAACGAAAACCTTCCTTTCTTGAAAATGATTGACAACAAACACAAGAAGATAGTAGACTGATAAAGAATATGTATAATTGATAATGATTTTCAATATAGAGATGAAGCGGGTGAGAACTTTTGAAAAAGGGTAATACTATTCAAAACAAATTATTTAAGCATCCTACCATACGTTGCTTAATAGGGAGCATTGTTGTAATCCTCATGTTTCTAGTATCTATTGGTCTAGGAGCCATTCCTATTCCGCTTGATGTGATGATAGACGCTCTCTTATCATTTCAACCTGATAAGATAGAGCATCAACTCATTTGGGAAGTTCGTCTCCCTCGTGCACTTGTCGCCCTGTTCGTTGGCGCAGCTTTAGCTGTAGCAGGGGCAATCATGCAAGGGGTAACACAAAATGCCCTAGCGGATCCATCTATCATTGGCGTCACGCATGGTGCGGGGCTTGCCATCGCTATTTGTTTAGCCGTCTTGTCATCTGGGTCATACTGGATGCTTTTATGTTGGTCTTTTGTCGGTGCCGCTGTTGCTTCCACGATGGTTCTTGCGTTTTCCAGTATTTCTAAGGAACGTTTTTCACCTATAACGATCACGTTGGCTGGTGTTGCTTTAAGCACATTGTTTAGTGCCTTATCAACCGGCATCGCTCTTTACTTTCAAGTAGCACAAGATGTAAGTTTTTGGTTTTCTGGTGGACTTTCTGGATCGAAATGGGAACATGTGTACATTTTAATCCCAATCGTTCTGATTGGTTTTATCTTGTCGTTATGGATTAGTCACCCGTTAACACTTCTGTCCCTAGGTGAAGACGTTTCCACAGGTTTAGGACACTCAAACTATACAACAAGAATGATCGGATTAACCTCCGTCATCTTATTATCAGGAGCTGCCGTCTCTGTGGCAGGAACGATTAGTTTTATCGGTCTAATCATCCCGCATATTGTACGCTTATTAGTCGGAAATGATTACAGATGGATCGTTCCTAGCAGCGCTATAGCAGGGGCTTTCCTTTTATTATCGGCAGATATTTTAGCACGTATAATCAACGCCCCTTTCGAAACACCAGTAAGTGCAATTACATCCGTACTCGGAGTTCCTATTTTGCTGCACCTTGCCCGTCGAAGAAGGAGGAGTATATAATGGACTGGCGGTTCACATTCACTCGCGCAACAGGATGGTTTATATTTTTCACCATCTTCATCATCGTGACTTTCATCATAAGTTTATCAATTGGGGTTATCTCGATTACACCAAACGATATTATCCGTACACTTTTAGGAAATGGTACTGATAAGCAAGAACTCGTTTTACTTCAAATTCGCCTTCCAAGAATGGTCATGGCACTTCTTATCGGTTCCGGTCTCGCTCTTTCCGGAGCGATATTACAAGGACTATCCCGCAATTCACTTGCAGACCCAGGCATTCTAGGTATCAATGCAGGAGCGGGGGTAACGGTCGTATTATGTATTTACTTTTTGCAAGGGAAATATGTCACTTCTCCTTTTTTTCTTCCCTTGTTCGCATTTGTAGGTGCGATGACAATTGCTATAATCATTTATATACTGTCGTGGAATAGAGGGGTCGATCCTAGTCGACTTCTTCTCGTGGGCATTGGAATCAACGCGCTATGCAGTGCACTACTTATTATTCTCCAACTAAAAATGGATCCACGTGACTTTCAAAAAGCACTTATATGGCTAACGGGAAGTATTTGGGGAGCACAATGGAAATATACTTGGGCACTAGGCCCATGGATCATCTTTCTGCTCCCTGTCTCTTTTTTAAAAGCCAAGACGCTGAACGTATTTCAGTTAGGTGAGTCTGTCCCAATTGCACTTGGTGTTCATGTTGAACGCCAAAGAAGACTGTTACTTTGCTTATCAGCTGCTGTAGCTGGCGCCTGCGTGGCAGTCGGAGGAGGAATTTCTTTTGTTGGATTATTAGCTCCACATCTTGCTCGACGGCTAACTGGTCCAAACTACTATAGCTTGTTACCATTGTCAGCGCTCATTGGAGCCGCACTCCTCCTTTTAGCCGACATGATCGGTAGAAATATACTCGCTCCAGCCGATATTCCTGTAGGCATTGTTATATCCATCATTGGCGCACCTTACTTAATTTATATGCTACTCACAAGAAAGAACGAAGGTCTAAACAATTAAGTGAAGCGGGTATATTGCCCGCTTCAACATGTAACTAACCACCCGTAAAGACTACATTTATTCATATTAGGAGGGTAGAAAATATAGCGCCCAAAGAACGGGTGCGTCCAATTGAAAAATTGACACTGATAGTGGGTTAATGAGTGCTCCGATCAGGTTAGCTCATCGTAATAGTTGAATTTAGCATCTTGTCTTTTCTACTACATTTTTGTTGCTAACACGTGATATACGTCTTGTCTCTTTTCAATAATGTATGAAGGTGGAAGCTTTTTTCTATTTTCTTTATGACCAGCTAAATGAACTTCGCTTGTCTCCCATGATTTCCATGCTTCTTCAGACTCCCAGCGAATCATAACAATAACTTCCTCATTCCCCCCTCGTTTCTTTTTTCTGAGAACACTTAAATCGATGAAACCAGGCTGTCCTTCAATTAAACCTTTGCTAGCAAACTGCTCAACAATTTTCCCCACATAACCTTCTGCTACAGTAATACTTTTCATTTGCACAAACACTTCCTAATACCTCCTTTATTTTTAATATATGCTATTATAAATGATAATAACATTCATTTTCAATAAAAAACATGTATCATTCTAATTTCTCCTTATCATTTCTATTGAAGTTTATCTTTTGTTTCCTTTCATTTTTAGGAAAAAGGCTAATCCGCAGCATTTTGGATTAGCCTCTAGCTTACTTCAATAACTTCCGCACCCATTTAAGCGCATGTGGAAAGTTTGGATAACGTAAAGGGATATCAAATTTTGTCGTTTGTTTGAGAACACTTTTGTAATGCGTAAATGCATCAAAACTTGCTTTTCCATGATAGGAACCGATCCCGCTCTGTCCAACGCCGCCAAATGGTAGATGTGGGCTAGCGATGTGCATGATCGTATCGTTTATACATCCCCCACCAAAACTAACTTGTTGCAGCACTTGTTGTTGCACATCCCGATCTTCCGTAAACAAATAAAGAGCGAGCGGTTTTTCGTAGCTGTTGATCATATGAATCGCTTCATCGATCGTTTCAAACGTGAGAATTGGCAACAATGGGCCAAAAATTTCTTCCTGCATTACGTCATCATCCCACGTGACGCCATCTAACAATGTCGGCTCCATCCAACGTTGCTTGATGTTATATTTTCCACCATGCACAACCATTCCGTTCGTTAGAAAGCGGACGAGCCGCTCCATGTGGCGAGTTGTGACGATTCGGCTATATCGCTCGTGATCGCCATACAACTGTTCAATATATGTTTTCATTCGTTCAATAAGCAATGGCTTCACGGACACATCGACAAGAACGTAATCGGGTGCAATGCACGTTTGTCCAGCATTTAAAAACTTTCCCCAAACGATTCGTTTAGCAGCTAAATCAATATGAGCCGACGCATCGACGATCGCAGGGCTTTTTCCACCGAGCTCTAACGTAACTGGAGTTAAGTGTTTCGCTGCCGCTGCCATGACGATTTTTCCGACCGATACACTTCCGGTGAAAAAAATATGATCAAAGCGTAAATCTAATAGCTGTTGACTGACGTCTACTCCCCCCTCTACAACAGCAACATACTCTTCCGGAAACACCTCGGCAACAATTGTTTTTAACAAAGCCGACATTGCTGGCGTATATTCCGACGGTTTCACAACCGCACAGTTTCCCGCTGCAATCGCACCGATCAGCGGACTTACTGCAAGCTGAAACGGATAGTTCCACGGCGCGATAATGAGGCTTACTCCGTACGGCTCCGGATATATGTAACTTTTTGATCCAAAATGGGTCAAAGGTGTCGGTACGCGTTGCGGTTTCACCCAATCGCTCAGTCGCTTCGCTATAAAATTTATTTCTTCGTAAACGACACCAATTTCTGTCGTATATGCTTCAAACGGCGATTTGTTCAACTCTGCTTTTAACGTATCGGTAATGATTTGTTCGTGTTTTTTTATTGTTTCTTTTAATCGGATTAACTGTTTTAAGCGAAACTCAAGCGAAAGCGTTTCCCCTGTGTGAAAATAACGTTTTTGTTTTTGAAGCAATTCGTTCATTCTGTTTCCCCCTCATCACACCCGATCTTGAACCTTTCTGACAATATTCGTAACAAATTTACGCGGCATAACACTAAATGCAAGGAATCTTCGTCAAATGAGTGAGTGTCTTTATTTTAATTCTTCTTAGGTCTCCACAAATTCCCCATACAACCTAAATCCCGCGTTATTGACTAGAATATGCACATCAAGTTGCTCGTTTTTTAATGCTTCATACAAATCACGGACTTCGTTTTGATCCGATAAGTCTTTATTATATATCCATGCTGCTATTCCGTATGTTTTTTCTAGCTGATGCTTCAGTTCATCTAATTTCTGCTTGTTTCGGGCTACTGCAATAATGTTGTACCCTTCCTTCGCAAATCGTGCAGCAAATTCGTAGCCGATCCCACTTGATGCCCCCTATGATTAATACGTTCTTTTTCATTTCCTGTATCTCCTTTTTTTAAAATGTTTAAAAACTTAAACATATAAAATGAAAAATTTGGCCTTTAGCATATCTAAAGGCACTCCTTCTCAACAGCATGAATTAAATCTTTCAATAATTCAACAGCTTTTTCGATAGATAATACATAGTATCGCAATGTCCCTTTTTGTTCTACCGACACTAATCCTTGGTCACGCAAAATTTTTAAATGGTGCGAAATCGCTGGACGCGATAAACTTGACCGTTCCGTAATTTCATTGACTGTTAGCTTATCGTGTTCCGCAAGCAGCAATACAATATCTTGGCGATGAGGATCGCTTAACGCTTGAAATAATGGTATACACGATCGAAACACCTCGATCGCTTTCTGTCCCATTCCCCTCTTCCTTTCTTTTGTTCAAAAGTTTAAACATTTGATGTTCTTATCTTATTCTCTTTCTCACCAATTGTCAATACATTAAAAATAGGTCTTCTATCTTCTCTTCATCTCTCCTTTCAACCGTTCCACAAGCGCTTCTTGGTATCCTGCTTTTTTCCTCCGCAACATTTCTTGTTTTACTGCCTGTAAGTCATAAAGCGTCACCGATTGCAGTTTCTCCAAACGTTCATCGGATAGCGGAACGGTCGGTTTTGTCGCCAAATAATCAGAACAGTCGTAATGCCAAAGCCGAACAGATGAACCGTACCGTTCGACAAGACGCTGCGCCATTTTTAATCCTTCTGGGTCAAAATCGCCCGAGTAATAAAGGGTAGCCCCTTCTTTTACGAGCAAATCGAGCAACCACCTCGTCGCTAAATTCAATTGACCGTTTGTGCTAATGAGCGGCACGTTCACATCTAATAACGTCGAAAACACGCCCGCATTTTCGACGACAAAGACGTTGTTGCCTTCGGATGGATACGCGCGCGTAAACAGCATCACTTCCCGTAGCGGCACATTTAGCACCGTATTCGTTTCACATGCGGCAGCGAAAACAGGATGGTGACCTTTCTCTGTTTCTGCCATCAAGCCAGCGCACGTCACAAAGTTTAATACATCTTCCCGCAATAGCCGATACGACTGCAGCAGTTCGTTCACGTCTTCGACCGCCGAGAGGTCGTATTCGGTGCCCGCATAAAATTGTAGCGCCGAAAGCAATAGCTTCCCCGCAAGCGTATGCAAATCAAACATGTGCGGGTCGTTCGCTACTTTTTGTGCAAAAATGGGCAAACGTACGTAGGTGGACGGAAGCTGTTTGAGTGCGCGGCAAACGGCAGAAAGCGCCGCCTCTAACGCGTGATAGTTTTGTTGATACGCTAATTGTACAAACCGCTGTTTTTCTACAGCTATCAACCAATCGCGCTGCGCTTGATACGTATTCATAAGCCGAGTAAAATAAGCTTCCCTTTCTCTCTCTATTTCTTGTTGTTGCTCTTTTTTCGTTACAAGCGGCTCGCCAAAATAGCATGAAAGCAACTCCACGATAGAAATACCGGCAAACTTTGTGTTCGCAAGCTGTTTTTCAAACGCTGCAAGCGGTACGCGGTTCATTTCTTTTCCAAAAAACGACGCGATCGCTTCTTTTTCCTCTGCCGAAAAAGACGCAACAGAAATCGTGCCACCGATGCGGCCAAGCGATTCGTATTTCTTTTTCATTTCACAAAAAAGGCGGTGAAACGAACGTTCCCCGCGAAAAAATTGCACCGCCTCATCTAATCGGTTCAATGAACTCACCCTTTCTCGCTTCCTCGACGACAAGCTGCTTCACTTTTCCGTTCCAATAATAGCGAATGACCGTCACAAACGACGCGTTTTTCGGACGAACGAGCTCACAAATCGACAGCGCTGGAACAGTATCATAATCGCCCCAGAGCGCTTGCGAATTCATCACATAATTAAATCCAAGCTGCTCGACAAGCCCGAACATATTGCGAATATTATTTTCGTCTACCCCTGCAAACGCTTCATCCAACGAAATAATGTACGGTGCGTCGTCTGCTGCTTCTTGGTAGCGCGAATACGTCGCCGCAAACAACGGAATATACATCGCCATCGCTTTCTCTCCGCCACTGAATTGGTAGAAACGTTGGTTCGTCAACTCTCGTTTCGGTTCATTCGTTTTTTGGTAATAAAGGGTAAACGAGAACCATTTCCGATAGTCTAACACTTCTTTAATGATTTGGTGAAGCGTATTGCCTTGACCGCGCTCTTCTAACAATTCGCGCGCCCGATGAATTTTCGAGCGGAAATGTTTCGTCACTCGCTGCAAGTCTTCCTCTTTTAGTAGCCGCGAGTTCATCCGCAACAATTCGACAAGCTCTTTCGTATCCATCTCTTCTTCCGTTTCCGCGGTGCGCGGCTTCCATTGAATAAACAACACCAGCCCAGAAGATGTGTCGAGCTGCTGCATTCGTTCGTTCATATCTTTTACCCAACGCTCCGCCCGTTGAATGCGGCTGCGCAAAATTCGGCCAATCGTTTTTAAAATAATTTCTTCGTACAACTCGCGGTCTTGCTCTTTCATATATTCGCGTTGCAAGAAAATATCGTGCTCGATTTCACGTAATACATAAAATGGCGATACGCGCTGCCCTTTATAATCAAGCAAAAGAACGATACGGTCTTGCTTTTCTCTCCACCCTGCAACTTTTAATTCCATTTCTTCGTCTAGCTCTATATCCGTAAATGGATTTGTTTCCTTTATGACAACTGGCTCTTGACTGAGCCGGTATTCCGTTAAATTCGCTGATTCTTGGAAAAATACGCTATTTAATCGATTCACAAGCGACGTTCTCGTTTCTTTTAATAATGCTCCACACCGCTGCATCGCTTCTTTTGCTTTTTCTAATAGATCAGAATCATGAAGTTCCACAAGTTCAAGGGCAAGTTCTCGCTCAAATGAATGCTTCCACTCCTCCGCTAACCGCTTAGCAAACGATTCTTTCGCTGACAGCTGCGCACATTTTTCACGAATAGCTTTCAGCTCATGCTCTAGCGCAATGCGCTCATTCATTTTCTTTGGCATTTCTCGCTGTAAAACTGCTAATCGTTCGCGGACGCGTTGAATTTCGGCTTGAATTTCTTCTGCGCCCATTAGCTGCAGCGTCCGTTCGATTTCTTGTCGCTTTAGTTCAAGTTTTTGCTGCTCTTTCGCTAGCACATGTCGTTCGCCTTTTGTTTCGTCGATTTCTTGTTGCAACGTTTCTAGCTGCTCTGTCCGATATTGAATCATATCGAGCAAATGAAGAAACTCTCGATGGGTCATTTGCAATTCATGAAGCTCACGCATATACGATTTCATCAAAAGAAGCGCTTGTTCATAGCCGTCTTTGGAAAACTCTAAATCAAGCCCTTCGGTTTGTTCACGCAACGTTTGTTTTGCTTGTTGCCAATCGCGGGCAAGCTGCGCTAACTTCTCGTTTTTCCGCTCCCATTCTCGTTGTTTGCTTATAAGGTGCCGTTTCGTTTTCTCCCGTTCTTCAAAAGCTGCACGCATGTCGCGGTCAGTTGGAAAGGCACGAAACCAGTAGTTTATTTGCGCAATTGTCTGATCGATCTGTTTTAGCATATCGGTGTCCTCATGAAGCTGAGCGCGAAGTTCGTGAAGTTCTGCCTCAAGTGCGGCGATCTGTTCTAACCGCCAACGCTTCCGGGCAGTGCGTCCAATAAACAACGCTTTTTCCCGCGCCGGGGCATGCCCTTTGACTAATCCGAGCGTATAATATCCTTCTTCGTTGAGCATCAATGTGCCGTCCACTTCTCCAGCGGTAAGAACAATGCTTTGGAGCACTTCTTCGATGCGCGCTTTTGAAACGCCGCACGCTTCATCTACATCCGGTTGTAAATAGTCTGCCAATGTATGCTCCAGTTCGACAGGGCGTGGAACAAGCACTCGGTCACACGTTACTTCGACATCGGTTTCCGCAATTAACGCATCAAGTATCCCCGCATGATATAATGCCGATTCGATACGCTCTCGGAGAGGATCTGGTACATGGTTTCGAAATTCCACAGCTGCATAAAACGGGACAAAAGCAATCTCTTTCTCTTTTAACTCTATCCGCGCTTTAACCGTCTGTTCATCGCGCGTGAGCTCTGGGTCTTTTTGCGTTTTCCATTGGTTCCATTCGGCTTCTTTTGCGGCAATTTTTTCTTCTAATAATGTGCATGCATGCTGTTGTCTCATTTTTTCTTCGTTTTTTCGATTGAGTGCTTCGTAATACGCTTCCGTAAACGGTTGCTTCATCTCATCGACGTGATACGTTTCGTATAGTTCATGAAGACGCTGTAAAAATAGTTGGACAGAGGGTTCCGATACGAAAACGTCTTGGCATTGTTCGAGCCAGCGAAATACTTCCTGTTGGAACCGCGATTTTTCGTTTTCTAACAGTTCGAGCCATTTCGCTTCTTCATGGCGCAATTCGTCTACTTCCCGTTGCAGTTCCCCTGCTTCTTTGCTCGTTTCTTCATAACGCGCCTTCATTTCGTCGTGGCGCCGCCAAAGTGCAATCGTTTGTTCTAGTTTTTCCACATATTCTTGCCCTTCTCGCTTCCAGACGGTAAAATCAAATTTCGTTTCGCGCTGGCGAGAGAAATCAGCTTCGTTGAGAGCATGAGCAGAGAAGGAACTTTCCATCGCATCATGCCGTAAGTCTTCTACTTGTTGCATGAGTTGCTTTTCTACTTGATATAGCCGGTCTTTGTCTTCCTCTAACTGGCGCTTGTAGCGACGTTCCAACTGCTCTTTTTCGTCAATTTGCCGCAATAGTTTTTGTTGCTTTTCGTAAATATCGTTTATCTCTTGCTGAACACGTTCATATTCTTTTGCCGCTTGGAAAACTTCGTGGTTTGCTAACTCTATTTCTCGTTGATGCAATACGTCCTGCTCGTTCGCAAGCGTTTGAATGTACTCGCTCAAATCCGCAAGGTGCGTTTGTTTTTCTGCTTCTTCCTTAAGCCACTGCTTTTCTTCTTCTGCTAACCGCTTCACTTGTTTGTCAGCCTTTATCCATTCGCTCGCTTTTTCCGCGATCATATACTCGTTATACGCTCGATATTGCGCACAAAGCCGTTTTAACGATTGTTCATCGCTCTCTAGCTGCTCTAGCTGCTGTTTCGTTTGGTCCATATTTTCAATCGTTTCGGATAGATGGCGCAACTCGTCGTCTGTCAGTGCCGGAAGCGAGCTTTCTAAAATTTCATAAATAACCGTCGGCTTAAAATCTTTCGATAGCTTCGGACTACGCAATTGAATCAATAGCTCAATTAATTCTTGAAACGCCTCCATCGATTCAAAACGGAAGACGTGCTTATTGACGAGCTCCATATATTCTTTTTGTGAATCAACAACCGTTCCACCGTTACCAAGCAAATTGACTAACTCGCGTTTCGTGAGCGGAATTTTTTCCGTTCCGTTCGCTGATTTTTCCGTTTTATATAAAAATAAATCATGGCCGATGCGGCGATTGTCAAAAATGACGAACCCCCAAAAGTCCATATTTTTTTGTCGTTTTGCCCGTAAGCCAATCCCTGTCGTTACGTATTGATCCGTTTGCTTTCGTTTATATTCTAAAAACAAATAGCCTGTCCGTTCATCGCGATCAACAATTTCCTTTTCTCCAAGTAAGTAGTCTTCCATTTTTCGTGCTCGGGAACCGAACGGGTCGAGCCGATCTGGCGTTTTCTTTCCGTCCAGTAAGACAGGAAGCAAGCTTTGCATCGTCACTGACTTCCCAGAGCCGTTCGTCCCACGAAGCAATAGCTTGCCGTCAGCAAATTCGAAATATTGTTCGTCGTAATACCAAAAATTAATCAATCCCGCGCGATGAAGCACCCATTTATTTGTCATCATCGTCTCTTCCTTTCGTTGTGAAATCGTCTGGATATTGGCCGACAAACCGTCCAAGCAACGGATAAAGCACAACCATGCCCGTTTCCTGTTCATATTCTGCCATCTTCCAGTCTTTTAAAGCAGAAAGAAGCTCGGTGGCGAGTTGTGCCATCGACATTTCACGATACGTTTTGCTCCAGCCTTCGCCATACTGCTCGCTGCACCGATACAGCAGTTGCTGAAAATCGGACATCGTTACGCGGATTTTCCCGTATTCATCCGGTGGATAGTTGTCTAAATGAGCGCGAACGACAGAAGCGAAATGAAGGATTATATCCGACGTTCCCTTTTGATCTGGAAATAACGTATACACATGTTGCCGTTCTGGAAGCGTCAACAGTGCTGCGTTTTTGTATAGTTCGTAGCGAAAGTCGGTGTGCGCCTCGATGTCATCGCGCAATCGGTGACGGAAATTGCGCAAGTAATAAAAGTTTGGGTCGTCTTTCTGCCGTCGGTATACAACAGGCGATAAAAAGAGCTGCCGATAAATAAAGTGGCGACGGTAATCGTCGGGTGACACTTTCCACTCCTCCTCCAGCAGTTGCTCGATTGTTTCATATTGAATAAAATCTTTCGGATAGGATCGCATAAAATAGCGGGATAATACAGGAACTTCATACAACGCTTCCTCATCTTCTTGATTCGCAAACGCCTCAACTTCCCCATCGACGTGATGCACAATCCCGATTTGCTCGGCTGTTTTTAAAACGCGAATTAAAGCTCGTCGATGTTGGTAGTTCGTCCAGTCGAGCGCTGTTTCCCCTGGATACATCGCTTTTATTTCTTCACATACGTCAGACAATAAAAACTTTTCTTCGACTGCTTTTCCTTCTAAGTATGCTAACAAGCAACAAAACATCGCGTAGTCGAGAGGTTCTTGAAACGACTCTATTCCCATCCATGTTTCTGGCTCCGCCGGTATTTTTTCCAGCTTAGCGAAATAGCGGTGAACGATGAGCCGGTAGCCGAATTTTTCTTGCACATACCGTTTTAACACTTTTTCACGTTCGCGTATTTTTTGAAAAAGTTCCGGCTCTTTTTCCCGAACAACCCAAAACTGCTCAAACAGCGCAGTTAACGCTTCTCTTGCTTTCTCATCGAACTCTTTTTCCATTTTCCCTTCTCCTAGTCTAGCAAGTGGATTTCGTAATTTGGCATCATGAGTGTACCATCTTCTGCTTTCAGTGTAATCGTTCCTTCACGTTGGACTACTTTCACTTTCCATCCGTTTTCCGTTTGCACTATCCGGTCTTCTCTCCCCATCGCTTTTGCAATCCACCCGAGCAGCGTTTTGCGAATGTGCGAAGCAATGACCGGGAGCTCCTGAAGTACAATTTTTCCGTCGTTTATAAGCTGAGCGAGCTTTTCTTCTTCTTTTTGCTTCGCTACTAAATAGGCAACCATCGTTTCCTCTTTTTCTCTTCGCCGATCAACCATTGCTTCAGTTTTTCTCTTTTCTCGGTAGTGGCGAACACGTGGTTTGACGATCCATTCTGCCGGCTGTTCCTCCCAAATATCACGGTACATATTTTCCGTCGCATCATTTTCGGCAACGATGTGCTTTGTGTGAAAACAGCCAAATACAACCGCCGATAATTTATGCGCTTCTTCTATCGTTTCTAATGAAGAAAACCATTTCGCTAAATGCAAGTAATCTTTTTTTCGGCTACGGAAGTGGTGATGGCGCTCCCCTAGGCGCTGAACGACGCGCGTCATTCGCCGAATCGCTTCGTTCGTCTGCTTTTGTAAAAACGACATCTCACTTTCATGCCCATTTCGCCCTAAAAACCATTCGTTTAAACTGCGCCACGTATCTAGCTTCTCTTCCACTAGCTGTTCACGCGAAAGAATCGCTCCTTCAAAACGTGGAATGGCAAGCTGGTAAGCAACCACTTCCTCGATAAAACGTCGAACACCGTCCTCGGGCAAGTCTTCGAGCAGCTTTTCAATTTGCATTGACGTTTTTTGCAATGCAACAATGAAATCACGTAAATAGGTGGTAAACTGTTCTTTATAGACGAGAAATGAATCGGACATCATTCGCTCTTCCATGTTTTCTCCGTTTAAATAGGCAATATAGTCGGCAGAGTTTTGGATGATTTTTTTTAAATAATCAAACGTTTCTTCCCACACTTGATTCATTTCCTCCCGCTTTTCGGCAAATCCGTCGTGGATAATTGATTCCATTCGGACAAGCGACGCATACAGGCGGTCAAACCGCGTTTTCTCGAGCGAGCCACCAAACGTTTCCCCTAGCTGCTCAAGCGCGCGAATCATTCGTTCGATTTCGACCGTATATGGGCTGCACTGATAGCGAAAGCGTTTCTTTTTAAATTCGTCAATCGTCCGAATATGATCGGTTTCTTGTCTAGCGATCAAGTTTTTCCATTTAACGAGCTGCTCTAAGTCTTGTTGCAACTCCTCTTCCGTATAACTTTGAAATTCATCGAATTGTTTTAAAAAAGCGTATACTTCTTCTGGAAACAAATATTGGCGCATTCGCTCGTGCTGCGTATAAAAATAGCGCAAAATCGCTCGGTACCGATATGCGTTATCAACTACTAAATATTTCGCCTCTGTAATCGGCTTTAGCCATGACGTATCCATCTTGTGCTCCCCTTCTATCGTTCATCTACTATCATTGTAATCGATTCTCCAGTCGTTCTCTACTAAAACGTCGATGGGAAAATACACTCACCTATAAGCAGCTTTCCTAAAAAATGAAAATGTTCGCTAGTCATCCGCTGTCGATTCGTGTAAAATGGAAGCGAAAAGGAGGTGAACAAAATGGTAGAACAGCTGCTTCATGAAATTTTGCATGAGGTGAAAGCAACCCGAGAAAAAGTTGAATCGCTAGAAAAACGAGTAGGAGCACTAGAAAAGCGAGTAGAAGGGCTAGAAAAAGAAGTATCTTCCTTACGTCAGGAAGTTCGAACACTCGATCAAAAAGTCCAAGCACTCGATGGAAAAGTCCAAGCACTCGATGGAAAAGTCCAAGCGCTCGATG
>NZ_DAITON010000003.1:16259-50199 GCF_036834105.1 Anoxybacillus sp.
CTCGATGGAAAAGTCCAAGCACTCGATGGAAAAGTCCAAGCGCTCGATGTGAAAGTGCAGCTGCTCGACGAACGAACACTCGAAACGAAAGCGATTTGTGAGGCGGTTCGTCACGGTCAAGAGGTGCTTGCCGCAAAATACGATGCACTCGCACTCGATGTCCACAACATGCAAGGAAACATCACCCGCTTAACCAACATACTAGAAGACAAAGTACTCCCTGCCCTCACCGACCACGAATCGAGCATCCAAGTATTAAACAACCGTGTATTTAAAGTAGAAAGCACTCTGCAAAAACTTGTTCATTTGTAAAACAAAGCGGCATTGTCCGATGGCAATGCCGCTTTGTCATTATCGTTTCTTAATCTCTTCAAGCAATAGCTTGTTCACAAGCGGTGGGTTCGCTTGTCCTTTTGTCGCTTTCATAATTTGACCGACTAAGAAGCCAATGGCACGGTCTTTTCCGTTTTTAAAGTCTTCGATCGATTGTGGATTCGCATCGAGTACTTCCAATACGATGTTACGCAACGTCGCTTCGTCGGAAATTTGTACAAGCCCCTGTTGTTTGACGATTTGCTCTGGATCGCCACCTTTTTCAACGAGTTCTTTAAAGATTTTTTTCGCAATTTTCGACGAAATCGTGCCATTTTGAATGAGTTTAATCATTCCCGCTAAGCTTTCTGGTGTTAAAGCAATGTCGTGCAATTCTTTTTGTTCTGCGTTTAAATAAGCAGATACTTCGACCATTAGCCAGTTTGATGCGAGCTTCGGATCCGCGCCATTCGCGACCGTTGCTTCAAAAAAGTCCGCCATCTCTTTTGTGAGCGTTAATACTTTCGCATCATACTCCGGCAAGCCGAGTTCTTCCACGTAGCGTTTTTTACGCGCATCTGGAAGCTCTGGAATGGACGCACGTACTCGCTCTTTCCATTCGTCATCAATATAAAGCATAACTAAATCTGGCTCTGGGAAGTAGCGATAATCCTCTGAACCTTCTTTTGTACGCATTAAAATCGTTGTTTTCGTCGCTTCATCAAAACGGCGCGTTTCTTGCTGGATGATTCCTCCAGATAACAAAATTTTCTCTTGGCGCTTCGCTTCATACTCCAATCCTTGCCGCACGAAGTTAAACGAGTTTAAGTTTTTCAATTCTGTTTTTGTGCCAAATTTGTCCGAACCGATTGGACGAAGAGAAATGTTCGCGTCACAACGAAGCGAACCTTCTTCCATTTTACAATCCGATACGCCTGTATACTGAATGATCGACTTTAACTTTTCTAAATATGCATACGCTTCTTCTGGCGAGCGAATATCTGGCTCCGATACGATTTCAATGAGCGGCGTACCTTGGCGATTGAAATCGACTAACGAATAGCCGTTTCCTGTATGCGTCAGCTTCCCTGCATCTTCTTCTAAATGAATGCGCGTAATGCCGATTTTTTTCTTTTTTCCGTTTACTTCAATTTCAATCCAACCGTTTTGACCGATTGGTTGGTCGTATTGCGAAATTTGGTACGCTTTCGGGTTGTCCGGATAAAAATAGTTTTTCCGGTCAAATTTCGTTTCCGTCGCAATTTCGCAGTTTAACGCCATCGCAGCTTTCATCGCGTATTCAACCGCTTGTTTATTCAGCACCGGAAGAACGCCCGGATATCCTAAATCAATGACGCTCGTTTGTGTATTTGGGGGCGCTCCAAACGCGTTTGGACTGCTTGAAAAAATTTTCGATTTCGTTTTTAGCTCCACGTGCACTTCAAGTCCGATGACGATTTCAAAATTCATCTTCTATGTCCCCCCTTACAACGTTGGTTTTTGTTTATGATAGTCTGTTGCTTGCTCAAACGCATGAGCTACACGGTAAATTGTACTTTCGTCAAAATGTTTACCGATGATTTGTAATCCAACCGGTAAGCCGTCAACAAAGCCACATGGTATAGAAATACCTGGAACACCCGCAAGGTTGACCGGAATCGTTAAAATATCGTTTGCGTACATCGTTAGCGGGTCGCTCGTTTTCTCGCCGATTTTAAACGCTGGCGTCGGCGTCGTCGGCCCGATAATGACATCATATTTTTCAAAAACGTTCTCAAAATCTTGTTTGATCAGTGTCCGCACTTTTTGCGCTTTTTTGTAATACGCATCATAGTACCCTGAGCTTAACGCAAACGTCCCAAGCATAATACGTCGTTTCACTTCGTTGCCAAATCCTTCGCTGCGCGTTTGCTTGTACATTTCCATTAAGTTTTTCGCATTATCAGTACGATAGCCGTAACGTACACCGTCAAAGCGAGCAAGGTTTGCCGATGCCTCAGAAGATGCTAACAAGTAGTACGTCGCAAGCGCATATTTTGAATGAGGAAGCGATACTTCTTCCCACGTAGCACCTAAGCTTTCTAATACTTTAAGTGCTTGGAGAACGGATTGACGAACTTCCTCTGATACTCCCTCACCTAAATATTCTTTTGGTACGGCAATTTTTAACCCTTTAATGTCACCTGTTAAGGCAGAAACGTAATCTGGTACTTCAACATTCGCTGATGTAGAATCCATCGGATCCAATCCAGAAATGACTTGTAGTAAGTACGCATTATCTTCCACGGTGCGCGTAATCGGACCAATTTGATCAAGCGAGGACGCAAATGCGACAAGCCCATAGCGCGATACGCGGCCGTACGTCGGTTTTAAACCTACCACACCACAAAATGCTGCTGGCTGACGAATCGAGCCACCTGTGTCTGATCCAAGCGCAAATGGCACTTCTCCTGCCGCTACTGCCGCAGCGGAGCCGCCGCTTGAACCGCCCGGTACGCGCTCTAAATCCCACGGGTTGCGCGTGAGCTGAAAACCGGAGTTCTCTGTCGAAGATCCCATCGCAAACTCGTCCATGTTTAATTTACCGACCGTTACAGCATCTGCTTGATGTAAACGCTCCACGACCGTTGCGTCGTAAATCGGGTCAAAGTTATACAAAATTTTACTTGCACACGTTGTGCGAAGCCCTTTTGTAACAATGTTATCTTTAATGCCAATCGGCACGCCAAAAAGCAACCCAAACTCCTTTTCCGTTGCTAGTTTTTCATCTAGCTCCTTCGCTTTCGCACGCGCTTGCTCCTCATTTAACGTTAAAAACGCCTGTACTCGATCTTCCACTTCGTGAATGCGTTTAAACGACTCGTCTACTAAATCTGAAACAGAAATTTCTTTTTTATGTAACAATTGATGCAACTCACTTACACGATAATCAAACAATGACATGTTCTTCCCTCCTTACTCTAAAATGGCTGGCACACGGAATTGTCCGTCTTGATGGTCTGGTGCATTTTTTAATACGTCTTCTAGCGGAAGTCCAGCTGCTGGCACATCTTCACGCATAACATTTTTCATGTTCAATACGTGCGACGTTGGCGGGACATGTTCCGTATCTAATTCATTTAACTGCTCTGCGAACGTAATAATCGCATCTAACTGCTTCGCAAACATCGCTGCCTCTTCTTCTGTAATCGCTAAACGCGCTAAATGCGCCACATGTTTCACTTGCTCGATTGAAATTCGTGACATACGTCTCACCTCCGATATTATCGACCTTTCACAATACTATGATGATACCAAACTTTCGCGCAGTGAAGCAACATTTGCCATTCATTTTGTTTTTCGATAAACAAAATCGAGATGCCCAACTGGACATCTCGATCATATTATGATACGCGCTCTTCATCCCGTTTGAAATCATGCACCCAATAATCAGCGTTCTTTATACCTAGTTTCATCGGATCAAATACAGGATCGAGCCCTTTTGCTTTTTGATCTTCATAATCTTTTAACGCTTGAAGCGCTGGCTTCGCCAAAATAAGAATAGCAATTAAATTGAGCCAAACCATGACACCTAAACCGACATCGCCAAGTGCCCACGCTAAATCTGCTGTTTTGACTGCCCCGTAAAACGTTGCGATTAAAAGCATAATTTTTAATCCTGTCATCAACCATGTGCTATTTTTTCCACGCATTAAATATGCAACGTTCGTCTCGGCAATGTAGTAATACGCCATAATCGTTGTAAACGCAAAGAAAAATAATGCGATTGCCACAAAAGAGGCACCAAAGCCCGGCAAAATCGTTTCAATTGCTGCCTGCGTATAACCAGGACCTGGATTTACACCTTTTACATTTTCAACAATAAATCCGCCATCTTTACCTACAGTATTATACATTCCTGTGAATAAAATCATAAAAGCAGTAGCTGAACAAACAAGAAGTGTATCAATATATACAGAGAACGCTTGAACAAGTCCCTGTTTCGCTGGATGCGATACTTCAGCAGCAGCTGCTGCATGCGGTCCTGTTCCTTGACCAGCTTCGTTCGAATAAATGCCGCGCTTTACTCCCCACGAAATCGCCATTCCTAAAATACCACCGAACGCAGAATCAAATCCTAATGCACTTTTTACGATCAATGCAAATACCGCAGGCAGTTGTGTAATATTCGCCGCAACGATGACGAGCGCAAGCAAAATATACGCAAGTGCCATAAACGGAACGACATATTGCGCAACGGTTGCAATTCGTTTGACACCACCAAAAATAATTGCCCCAAGCAAAGCAACAAGCAAAATACCCGTTAATGTCGGACTTAAACCGAAAGCATTATTTAATCCTGTCGCAATCGAGTTTGATTGAATACCCGGCATAAGCAGTCCGACTGCGATAATGGATGAAATCGCAAACAATACTGCATACCACTTCCAACCGATACCTTTTTCAATGTAGTACGCCGGGCCACCACGATACTGTCCGTCTTGCTTTACTTTATAAATTTGTGCTAATGTTGACTCAATAAAGGCACTTGATGCACCAATAAATGCAATCATCCACATCCAAAATACAGCGCCTGGTCCACCAAAAGCGATCGCTGTCGCCGTTCCGGCAATATTACCGGTTCCCACCCGCCCAGAAAGAGCGATGGATAATGCTTGGAACGAAGAAACACCAGCGTCTGAACTTTTTCCTTGAAACATTAGTTTAATCATGTCTTTAAAATGACGCACTTGTAAAAATCGGGTAATAATAGAAAATAAAAGACCGACCCCAAGGCAAAAATAAATCATAACAGGGCTCCATAATAAGTCGTTCAGAAAGCTAACAACATTCTCCAAAACAATCATCTCCTTTCTCGCATTAAAATATTTTACTTTTCAAACTTATTAGAATTATATAACAAAATATTTTCATGAAACAATATAAATTTTTATCGTTTATTCGACATAAATCAAGCATTGACGGGAGAACAAATAACATTGTAGAATGAAAAAAATTTTTGAAAAACAACTCGTATAATTTCGGAAATATGGTCCGAAAGTTTCTACCAAACGACCGTAAATCGTTTGACTACGAGGATTGCTCCTCGTATCGAGTTGGGGAGGAGGAACATATATGAAAGAGCTTGCTGTTGCATCAAAAAGGCAACGCGCTGATATTGTCATTAAAAACGGAAAAATTGTGGACGTTTTTACACATAACATAATAGAAGGAGATATCGCCATCGTTGATGGAAAAATCGTCGGTATCGGTGCATATGACGGCCATACAATCATTGACGCAACAGGAAAATACGTTTGCCCCGGGCTCATTGACGGGCACGTCCATATTGAATCATCGCTAGTCACACCGAGCGAATTTGCACGCGTCGTCGTTCCACACGGTGTGACAACTGTCATTACGGATCCACATGAAATCGCCAACGTTGCAGGAACGAAAGGCATTGAATTTATGCTAAACGATTCGAATAACATTCCGCTCGATGTATATGTCATGTTGCCATCGTGCGTACCTGCAACCGCTTTTGAACATGCTGGGGCAACGCTTCACGCCGAACATTTAGCCCCATTCTTTTCCCATCCGCGCGTGCTCGGACTTGCTGAAGTGATGGACTACCCATCTCTTTTACACGGAAAACAGCAAATGCTCGCCAAGCTGACAGCCGCACGTGAAGCCGGGAAACTCATTGACGGGCATTTAGCTGGTCTTGATGAGACAGCTATTAACGTCTATCGAAGTGCACATGTCCATACTGATCATGAATGTGTCACAATAGACGAAGCGATCGCCCGCATTCAACGAGGCATGTACGTATTAATTCGGGAAGGTTCGGTCGCAAAAGATTTAAACAAACTACTCCCTGCTGTCAATACATATAACGCACGCCGCTTTTTATTTTGCACAGACGATAAGCATATTGACGAACTTGTTACGGATGGAAGCATTGACCATCACATCCGCCTTGCCATTCAAGCAGGCATGGAGCCGATTACAGCGATTCAAATGGCAACATTACATGCGGCAGAATGTTATCGCCTATATACGAAAGGTGCGATCGCCCCCGGGTACGATGCAGACTTTTTGTTTGTAGAAGATTTGCATGCATTTTCTATTACACACGTCTACAAAAAAGGGAAACTTGTTGCTCAAAACGGACGAGCTACATTTTCGGTAGAACAAACTAGTTCAATCGACAAAGCCATTACGCAATCTATTCATGCGAAAAAAATAACGAAACAACATATACAAATCCCATTTCTTCATGGGAATAAAGCGAATGTTATTCAAATTATTCCAAACCATTTACATACAAAGCGACTCGTGACAGAAGTTCATGTAGTAGACGGCGTGTTTCAACCGTCGATCGAACGGGATTTATTAAAGCTCGTTGTCGTTGAACGTCACCGCAGTCTTGGTGTTGGAGTCGGCATTGTCAACGGCTTTCAATTGAAAAAAGGAGCGATCGCCTCATCGATTGCCCACGACTCGCATAACATCATCGCCACAGGAACGAACGATGATGATATCATCGCTGCGATTGAACATATAAAAAGCATAAACGGTGGGCTCGCCGTAGTGGAAAATGGCTGTGTATTGGCAGACTTGCCGCTTGAAATTGGAGGACTGATGACAGCAAGAACGTATGAAGAAGTGCTAGAGCGGCTACAAACAATTCACGAAGCTTTAACAACCATTGGAGCATCAGAACAATTTAATCCATTTATTACCCTTGCCTTTCTAGCATTGCCAGTTATTCCAGAGCTGAAATTAACCGACCAAGGCTTATTTGACGTTTCAACGTTTCAATTTATTAATGTGGAAGTATAGGGGGATGTTTTATCCCCTTTTTTGTCGAATGATGTTATAATATGGTTATGTGTAAAGGAGGTGAGAACATGAGCGAGCAATTATTGGAGAAAATTTTACACGTCGTCACAGACATACAAAAAGAATTGCACGACATTCGCGAAGAGCAACGATCTATTCGAGAAGAGCAAAAGCTTATTCGGGAAGAACAACAAGCCATTCGTCAAGAACAACAAGCTATTCGTCAAGAACAACAAGCCATTCGTCAAGAACAACAAGCCATTCGCGAAGAACAAAAGGCACTAAAAAATGGGCAAAAAGAGCTTTATGATCTTATGAACGCCCTTCTCCATCGCCAAGACGAAACGGACGCGAAACTCGAGGCTTTAACGATGGATGTCCATCATATGCGCGGTGAAATGGCGGCCATGAAGCAAGAAATCCACGCACTGCATGAAAAAGTTGATTCCCACTACGAACAATTCAATGAACGTCTCAACAATCTCCAACTTGACGTTGATTTCACCGTCCATAAAACAACAATGACTGAGCGTGAACTTTTCAAGATGAGAAATCGGTTGTTTTCATAGAGAGGTCATTTCCCTCTCTATGAAATTCGATTCATATACTTCTTTCATTGATCATTCTCTCTATCAAACATAACATCACTTGCAAAAATGGATTAAATAATCCCGAACACACCTACATTGCCTCTAATGTAATCGGGCATATAGTCTTCTCCCTACATAATATCCCAGTGCTCCCATATAAATCGGGGCTGTAAAAACAAAAGAAGAATAAAAAGGAAGCGACGTAATCGTTGCGATCCCTAAAACAACAGCCCAATCCCATTTAAATCCCCATTTTTCATCGACAAAAGAAATGAGCGCCTCTGTTACTGCACATATAAACGGAACAGCTAGTACTGCAATTGGAAAAATGGCAATAAAGAAAGAAAAAGTGCTAAATAATGAGAGCGAAAGGGCAAACATGACAAACGCCAACAAAACTCCTATTAAAAATTTTTTCACTCATTCTCCCCCTATTCTTCTAATTCACGAACTCGTTTTTTCATTTCGACTAATAGCTGATCAAATAAATGAACATAGCGCTGACGAACATGTTCATAAATTTCCATTGCTATTTGTTCGTCGTATGTATGTGATGTTCTGTTTCGGTCTTCTAACATTTGAATCCACGCTGCTCCATCTTGAATAAGCCCTTCTTTAAACGCTTGTTTGATCGTTTTTCGCGGACTTGTAACTTCGTTGTTTCCGTTATATTCTAAGTAACTTTTCATCCATTTCCATGCTAGTTCGTACGTAAACTCAAATCGTTGAATTGTCGCGTCAAGAACTAAGTCGTCTTTTGCCACATCACGCGCGATGCTTTGATGCAGTTTATTTAATGCTTTTTCAAAGTCAAATAGTTTATCAATGATTTTATTCATCGTCACGACTGCCTCCCCGCGTTCATTCGTTAAAAAAATTGTCTTTCCTTCGAGATCAATATACGATTTGAGCTTTTCATTGCTGATCTTTTCATAATCAATGGCATCCACAGTATAAATGATATTTGCTTCTGCTAAATCGTCTTGAATGCGGTACAGCTGCCCGTTATTGCTTCTAAACTTAATCGCAATATCAATATCCGATGTTTCTTTATAATCGCCTCTTGCCCTTGATCCGAACAAAATCACTCTTTCAATGATGTCAGCATAATTTTGAAACACATAAATGAGGTTATAAAATGTTTGCTTTTTTAATCCGTACATGTTTGTACTCAATCGCCCATCACCACCCACTTCTATATCATACGAAAGATGTTTTTCTTCATTATACCCTATCACTCCTATCTTACATATTTGAAACCCCTCTTAGCGTTTTCGCCAAGAGGGGTTTTCCATTAAAACATTTCGGATACGGTTTTTGCTTGCATATGAAGAAGTAAGTAGTCTGGGCCGCCTGCTTTTGAGTCTGTTCCAGACATGTTGAACCCACCGAACGGATGATAGCCGACGATGGCACCTGTGCAACCGCGGTTAAAGTAAAGGTTACCAACATGGAACTCCTCACGCGCCTTTTCAAGGTTAAAGCGGTTGTTTGAAATGACTGCACCAGTTAAGCCATATTCTGTGTTATTTGCGATTTCAAGCGCATGGTCGAAGTCTTTTGCTTTCGTAAATGCCACAACAGGTCCGAAAATTTCTTCTTGCATAATGCGCGCTTTCGGATCAACATCGGCAAATACCGTTGGCTGAATGAAGAAGCCTTTCGAGTCGTCTCCTTCGCCGCCTGTCATTAGCTTGCCTTCTTGTTTACCAATTTCGATATACTCCATAATTTTGTTGTATGCCGATTGGTCAATAGCCGGTCCCATAAACGTACTTTGTTCTTCTGGATTGCCGACTTTTAATTGCTTCGTTAGCTCAACGACGCGGCTTAATACTTGGTCGTATACATCTTCAAGCGCAACGACACGCGAGCATGCCGAGCATTTTTGCCCAGAGAAGCCAAAAGCAGATGCAACAATTGATTGTGCCGCCAATTCTAAATCTGCTTCTTTATCGACGACAATTGTATCTTTTCCGCCCATTTCCGCAATGACACGCTTGAGCCAAATTTGTCCTGGATGCACTTTCGCTGCGCGCTCGTAAATGCGAATGCCGACGTCGCGCGAGCCTGTAAAACTAATGAAACGTGTGCGCGGATGATCTACTAAGTAGTCACCCACTTCTGCGCCGCTTCCTGGGATGTAGTTTAATACGCCTGCTGGAAGACCTGCTTCTTCTAGCACTTCAACGAACTTATATGCTAAGACTGGCGTTGCGCTCGCTGGTTTTAGCAACACCGTATTTCCTGTGACAAGCGCGGCAACAGTTGTTCCCGCCATAATCGCAAACGGGAAGTTCCATGGTGAAATGACAACGCCAACGCCAAGCGGAATGTAAAAGAAACGATTCGTTTCTCCTGGACGGCTTTCGACAGGAATGCCATCTTTCAACTTCAACATTTGACGTGCATAATACTCCATAAAGTCAATCGCTTCCGCTGTATCAGCATCCGCTTCTTTCCACGGTTTTCCTGCTTCTTTCACAAGCCATGCTGAAAACTCATGTTTACGACGACGGACGATAGCAGCAGCGCGGAATAAAATGTCTGCGCGCATTTCTGGCTTCGTCTTGCTCCACCATGCAAACGCTGCATCTGCTGCTTGCATCGCTTTTTCTGCTAAATCTTTATTCGCTTTCGCTACGCGACCGACAACTTCTGTTTTATTCGCCGGATTAATGGAAACAATTTTATCTTCCGTCATGATTCGTTCGCCGCCAATGACAAGCGGATAATCTTGACCGAGATAAGCCTGTACCGTTTTCAATCCTTCTTCAAACGCTTTTTTGTTTGCTTCTACTGTAAAATCTGTAAATGGTTCGTGTTTATAAGGTTGTACCATATGTAAGCCCCCTTTGTTGAAATTACAAAAGCGTTTTCATACACAACTTCATTCTAACGGATGGAGCATACATATTCAAATTTTTTATGGTTGGTAGATGTGAACAAACGGTTCATTTTTGTCTGGGCTTTTTATAATAATACTTTCCGGTCCGCGCACCGAAGAAATATAAACGGAAATCGGCATATAATCAGGCATTTTTTCCATGAGAAGACCTGTGACGTATTGCGTAAATCCGATAACTTCTGCTTTTCCGTAAAACTGCATAACGATGTCAATTGTCAATTGTTGTAGTTGGTCATCGCGGTAAAATGCCCGACCGATCACCCCAGTATAATTCGGGAAAAATTCTTCAATATCTGATTTCAAATTTAAAAATTTGACTAAATCATCGCGATGGTTTTTTTCCGCTTCATCCGATGGAAACACGTAATATTCTTCATTTATCTTTTCCCAATCTTGAATGGCGTTACTTCCCTTATCAACATAACCAACGGCAAAAAAGTGTCCTGGAACGATGGACGACTTCGGTTGCTGCTCAAATAATCCAATAATTATAGGTACTTCCTTTAATCCATCCATTTGTCGCAAACGAGAAACAATTTCTTCTGCCGCTTTTTTCCCTTCCTTCTCCATATCGCCCTTTGAAATTTTTACTTCGCGTGGATACCCTTCTTCCGTCTCATAATAATGGACAGAATTCATTGCCAACCCAATGACGACGCCACCTAACTGCACTTTGTCATTTCCTGTTTTAACTAAATAGTTATGTTCTAAAATATGGGAGATGTATAGCGGATGTTTTTTATTTCTCTCTTCATTTGTTCCTTCGTTTCCAAGCGCAGGATTGAGCCCTTCCGCATTCCCTTCTTTCCGTTTCAGCCACGATTCGATCGTCTTTCGATCTAAGTATTGTCCTTGTTGAAACAAATATTGTGACGGAGAAAACTTCGTTTGCGCAATGCGCATTAAGCCGAGTTCAAACTCTTCCATATCCAATCTTGTGTTCACATTTTCAACAACGAGTCCGCGCGCCTCTCCGGGTTGAAACGGCAAAATGGTACGATAATACGAGTTAGAAATGTTGTACTTTGGAATAATCGCTTTTTGTTTTTTATTTTCTGTTTCTTGCACAACTTTTTCTTCTTGATTAAACTTTGGCGCACACGCTGAAAGAGTAAGGAGCGCACAAATGAGCCATGTCATCAACTTTTTCATCGTTCACACCCGCTTTTATTGTTGTATTTCTTGAAGAAAACGCGCTTCGTCCCAAACCGTAATGCCAAGTTGATTTGCCTTTTCTAATTTTGATCCAGCGTCTTCACCCGCGACGACAACATCTGTCTTTTTACTGACGCTTCCTGTCACTTTCCCACCTAGCGCTTCAATTTTTTCTTTCGCCTCCGCTCGCGACATGGATTGTAGCGTACCTGTTAAAACGAACGTCTTTCCAGCAAATGCGGCATTTACGTCAGCTGACCGTTTTGCACCTTTGTACGCCATATTGACACCGTGTGAACGCAAACTGTCCAGCAGCTGTTTGACTTCTTCTTTTGAAAAATACGTAACAATCGAGTCCGCCATTTTGTCGCCAATTTCATGAATGGACGTCAATTCTTCTTTTGTCGCTTGTTGGAGGCGCTCGATCGTTTCAAAATGTTCCGCTAACGTTTTGGCAGCTTTTGCGCCGACATGGCGAATCCCAAGTCCAAACAATAAACGTTCAAGCGAGTTTTGCTTTGATGCTTCAATCGCATGCAGCAAGTTCGTTGCTGATTTCTCTCCCATTCGTTCTAGTGCAACAAGCTGCTCTTTCGTTAACTTATACAAATCGGCCACACTCCGAACGAGGCCGTGCTCAAATAATTGAGAGATCACCTTTTCCCCTAATCCATCAATATTCATTGCTTGACGTGAGACGAAATGAATGAGCCCCTCGCGAATTTGTGCTGGACATTGCGGATTGACGCAACGGAGAGCAACTTCATCATCAAGTCGTACGAGCTCGCTCGCACATGCTGGACAATGCGTCGGCATATCGAACGGTTTCTCTTGCCCTGTTCGCCGCTCTGGTAGCGAGCGAACAACTTCCGGGATAATGTCGCCCGCTTTTTTAATCACAACGTAATCGCCAAGGCGAATATCTTTTTCGCGAATGTAGTCCGCATTATGAAGAGAAGCGCGTTGTACGATCGTTCCTACTACACGTACCGGCTGTAAAATAGCGGTCGGGGTGACTACCCCTGTTCGTCCGACGCTCAATTCAATATGAACGAGCTGCGTTACGACTTCTTCAGCCGGAAACTTATAAGCGATCGCCCAGCGCGGACTTTTCGCGGTTGCTCCGAGTTGTTTTTGCTGAGCAAACGAATCTACTTTAATGACGATACCATCAATATCGTATGGCAGCTTTTCCCGTTCTGCATGCCATCGTTCGATGTAAGAAAGAACATCGTCAATCGTTTCGCATACTTGACGTGCACAATTTGTTTTAAACCCAAGCTCATCTAAATAGCGAAGCGCTTCACTATGAGAAGTAAGCCCTAACTCTTCCGCATGGACAACACCGTATACAAATATATCTAGCTGACGGGAAGCGACGATTTTTGGATCGAGCTGACGAAGGGAGCCGGCTGCCGCGTTGCGTGGATTGGCGAATAATTCTTCCCCGTTCCTTTTGCGCTGTTCGTTTAGCTTTTCAAACGATTGTCGCGGCATATATGCCTCTCCGCGCACTTCAATCGTCACTTGTTCACGCAAGCGGAGCGGCAACGAACGAATGGTTTTTACATTTTCTGTAATATCTTCCCCTGTCGTCCCGTCCCCGCGCGTCGCTCCTTGTACAAAATAACCGTTTTCGTAGCGGAGCGATACCGCCAAACCATCTATTTTCAATTCACATACGTAACGCACATCGCCGACTTCTTGGCGTACTCGCCGATCAAAATCGCGCAAATCCCCTTCGTTGAAGGCGTTGCTTAAGCTAAGCATCGGCACGCGATGGGTCACTTTCGCAAACGACTCTAACGGAGCTCCGCCAACGCGTTGCGAAGGGGAGTCCGGTGTTTTATATTGCGGATATTGCTCCTCAAGTTCTATTAATCTTCTCATCAATTCATCATATTCAGCATCGGAAATAGACGGTTTGTCTAACACGTAATATTCGTAATTATATTTTTCAATTTGTTGGCGTAATTGAGCCATTTGTTTTTCCACGTCGTGCAGTGCCACATTCTCCATCCTTTCTATACTTTCGTAATCGGAGCAAACTTCGCCAATAGTCGTTTAATACCTATCGGGCTTGAGAAAGCAACATCTAACTCTTGATCCCCATCATTTTCCTTTACGCGCACAATTGTACCAACGCCCCATACTTTATGACTCACTTTCTCTCCTACGCGCCATCCTCCTTGCGAAGCGACAGATGATCGCGGAGAGGCCGATTGTTTTTTTGCTCGCTTATGTGCATATTCAATAAGCTCTTCAGGAATTTCATCAATAAAGCGAGATGGAGCGTTCACGTGGGTTTGTCCAAATAATGTGCGCATATGCGCGCGCGTCAAAAATAACTGCTCTTCCGCACGAGTAATGCCAACGTAAGCTAGACGGCGCTCTTCCTCCATTTCATCCTCATCATTTAACGATCGATTATGTGGAAAGATCCCTTCTTCTAGTCCGACTAAAAAGACGACAGGAAACTCAAGTCCTTTTGCCGAGTGAAGCGTCATTAAAACGACTGCATCACTTGTCTGCCCTTCACTGTCATTATCAAGCTGATCAATGTCAGCAACAAGCGCTAAATCGGTCAAAAAAGCAACGAGCGACTTATCTTCGTTTACTTGTTCAAAATGTTTAGTAACGGATAAAAACTCATCGATGTTTTCAAGTCGGCTATGTGCCTCTAACGTTTTCTCCTCGCGAAGCATATCGCGGTATCCTGAACGATCCAACACATCTTCCACAAGCTCTGTGACAGATAAATAATGTTGCATTTGGCTCCAATGATCGATTTGTTCACGAAATTGCACGAGTGGTGCGGCAATACGAGCACTAATTCCGATTTCTTCGATATGCTTAAGCGCATCGAACATGGATGTGCTATGACTGGACGCATAAGATGCAATCTTATCCATTGTTGATGCACCGATGCCTCGTTTTGGAACGTTAATAATGCGCATCAAGCTAATGTCATCGTTCGGGTTCGCAATTAAACGTAAATACGCTAAAATATCTTTAATTTCTTTCCGGTCATAAAACTTTAAACCACCGACAATTTTGTATGGAATGTTTGCCTTTAACAACATTTCCTCAAGCACGCGCGACTGCGCATTCGTTCGATATAATACTGCAAAATCTTTATACGTTCGTTTTCCTGCATCGACATACTCTTTAATTTTCCCGACAACGAACTGCGCTTCATCCACTTCTGTCATCGCTTCATAATATACGAGCGCATGACCTTCGCTATTTTCCGTCCAAAGTTTTTTCGGCTTTCGTTGGGTGTTATGCTCAATAACGGCATTAGCAGCCTGTAAAATACGTTTTGTTGAGCGATAGTTTTGTTCAAGCAAAATGACTTTAGCATTTGGATAGTCTTTTTCAAACGATAAAATGTTACTAATATCTGCCCCGCGCCAACGATAAATGGATTGGTCGGAATCCCCGACAACGCATAAATTTTGGAATCGTTTAGCAAGCATTTTTACTAGTAAATATTGCGAGCGGTTCGTATCTTGATATTCATCGACATGAATATATTGAAATTTTCGCTGATAATATTCCAACACTTCAGGAACACGTTGAAATAGTTGAATCGTCGTCATAATTAAATCATCAAAATCGAGAGCGTGGTTGCGCAACAATCGTTTTTGATATTCTTTGTAGACGTCGGCCACAAGTTTTTCATACAGCGTTGCAGCTTGATCAGCATATGTTTCAGGCGTAATTAATTCGTTTTTCGCGCTGCTAATCGTACCTAATAGCGCACGCGGGTCATATTTTTTCGGATCAATATTGCGATCTTTTAAAATATGCTTTAGTACCGATAATTGATCGGTCGTATCCAAAATAGAGAAATTCGCATGAATGCCGATGCGATCAATATCGCGGCGCAAAATGCGGACGCACATCGAGTGAAACGTGGAAATCCATATATCCTCTGCCTGTTTGCCTACGATCCGCTCCACGCGTTCTTTCATTTCTCGGGCTGCTTTATTTGTAAATGTAATAGCTAAAATGTTCCACGGGGCAACATCTTTTTCCGCCATTAAATAAGCAATGCGATGTGTGAGCACACGCGTTTTTCCGCTTCCCGCTCCCGCCATAATTAAAAGTGGACCTTCCGTCGTCTTTACCGCCTCTTTTTGTTTTTCATTTAACCCATCTAATAACATACGAGCTGACATACTCATCTTTCCACCACCAAAAACATATGTTCTTTTTTATTCTCCATTTATGTCCTTTTTCCTTTAACCGCTTCAACCGTTTGTAACGCCATAGGCAAATTCGTATAAATCACATTTCCAACGACAACGGTATCTGCCCACATCGCCATTTCTTTCGCTTGTTCAGGCGTATGAATGCCACCACCATAAAACAGACGCGTATGTTGCAACGTCCGTTTCACTTTCTCTACAAGCATCACATCTCCGTATCGCCCGCTATATTCCATATAAAAAATCGGAAAACGATACATATGTTCTGCCATTCGAGCATAGGCAATGACATCTTCATCTGTTAACTCCGTTTGTGCACTTGTTAACGATGCTGCTTTACATTCGGCATTTAAAATGCAATATCCTTCAACAAACAGTTCTTCCCAATTTATTAAGTCACCAAACTGTTTTACTGCTTCGTGGTGCAAGTCAATTAACCAAGTGAGATCACGGCTATTAAGTACCATTGGAATAAAATAATAGTCAAATCCAGGTGTAATTGCTTCAATATTTGATACTTCTAACGCGCATGGAACAGAAAAACGGCGTACGCGTGCAAGCAAGTCGATGACATTTTCAAGCGTCACGCCATCTGTTCCACCAACAACGATTGCATCTGTACCTGACTCACATACTTGTTCAAGTTGCTCGTCTGTTATATGTTTGTTCGGATCTAATTTAAACACATGTCGCCATGTTGTCATTTCATTCATTTTTTTCACCTCATCTCATTATAACAAAAATCGCAAAAAGAAGCTGACTCATTGTGAGCCAGCCTCTTCCTTTTGTTCGTTATAAATGCGATCAAGCGCCATCGCATACGCATCATTTCCGTAGTTTAAGCAACGCTTAACTCGCGAGATCGTCGCTGTGCTTGCCCCTGTTTCTGTTTCAATTTTATGATACGTATACCCTTCGCGCAACATGCGCGCCACTTCTAATCTTTGCGCAAGCGCTTGTATTTCATTGACAGTGCATAAATCGTCGAAAAAGCGGTAACATTCCTCTAAATCTTTCAACGACAAAATGGCTTGAAATAATTGATCGAGCTCTCTGCCACGCAATTTATTAATTTGCATACACGTCCCCCTATTCATATTGTACTTGTTGCAAATTAGGAACGACTTGAATCCATGTCTTACCTGGAACAAACCCGAGCGGAACGCCGTCTTGATAAGGAAGAAGGCGGTCGTCAACGTTTTTCCATTGCACTTGTTGTACCGTTCCTTTTTGGAACAAATAACCTTTTCCACCTGACGTAAAATCAATATGTCTTCGTCCGTAATCATCAATCACTTCATGTGTTGCTTCAACAACAAACACATTTTCTACTGCAATAGGTGTATTCGTTTCCCGATCAACAGTCGGCTCGCCACCACTCGAACGAACGTATTTCGTTCCATCATACGTATAATGAACGTGAGCATACGACCGTTTAGAATACACAACATCAATATTCTTTGCTTCTACAGCATCTGTCAAATCATTTGAGAAAAACGGCAATGGCTTCACTTCTTCTTCAAGTGCATAACCGTTTTTTTCGGCTCCTTTTTTAATATTTTCAAAGGAAATGTAAGAGTTGTGCGGCGCTTTTCTCGTTCGATCTCGCCAAAATAACGTTCCATCGTAAAACAATCCATTCACGTAATCTGCTACACCAGACTGCAATAACTGTTGAGCCTCTGGACTCCATCCATGGCATACATATAACGCGTGAAAGCCGTTGCTTAATTGAATAAAATAATCGCGCGCGCTCCGAACAGGTCCGATCACATCAGGTTGCTCACTTTGATAAATCGCTAACAGCCGCGTAATATCTCCTTCAGCAAGCACCTCATAAACGATATCTGCTTTATGCAACCCCGATTGCGGTCGGGCGGTAGGGTAGTTGTTAATCATAACCGCTACGACGCGTTGCATCGTTTTTTCACTCGCTGGCATACCCGTTAACGGGAACGTCCACATCGCTTCTTCTTTCCCTTGTTCATTCCCTTGTTCGATTGTTGTTGGAGGAGACTCCTTTTCTTTCATGTTTTGCTCTGCACGTTGACATCCAACACCAAACATAACCGCGAGCGTAATGAGCAATAAAAACAATAATCGCCGCAACATGAACCCAACCTTTCATTTTCGTCCCTTTTATATTTTAACGCATTATTGTTGGAAAGAGTACTGTTTTATGCATGACATCGTAAATTCCTTTCGGTGTAATGCGAATATATGGTAAATGTGTCGACGATAAAAACAACAACGTATAAACTGGATCTGCGAACGTGTAGCCACGAGCTCTTAACAGTTCACCAAGCTTTTTCTCTTCCTGTATTAACGCCTCCATCGGTTTCACTGACATTAAACCGCTTAATGGGAGAGAAATTTCATGAATGACTTTCCCACGTTCACAAAGAACGATACCGCCCCCTATTTCTTTCATACGCTCAAAGGCAAGCAACAAATCCCGTTTGCTTTTCCCGATTAAAATAATGTCTCCTGTATTGGAATACGAGCTAACAAGCGCCTGCACATGTGTCGCAAACCCTTTTAACACCGTGTTCACTCGCCATTTTCCGTTGCGGTCAACCAGCATTAAAAAACTCTCGTCATGATCGTTTGATAATTCATCTACTGACGTATCTGTCGAAATGGAATACGGCTTAATAATGACTGAGTTTTCCATATACATACCTAAAGGCATCGAAAATTGCAAATCGTCCATTTGTAAATCCCAAGCGAAAGAAAGGGGCTCAAGCCCATGTGCATCCCATTCAATTGTTGAAAAAGCATGAACCGGCGCACCGTCCCGTTTGACCCATTGTCCGCTCGCTAACACAGAAATCGGTGTCGGATTCGAAGCATGTTCAAGTATGTTAATATGAGCAATACGCCCCGGTGTAATACTTCCGTGCAAATGATCGATGTTGTAGTAACGGGCAACGTTCCATGTCGCCATGTTGTATGCGTCAATATCACGTACACCTTCTTTGAGCGCCATGCGAATCATTTCGTCAATCATTCCATTTTCATAAAATGTAGGCGTCGAACCGTCTGTCGTAAACATGCAATGGTCGTAATGGTGAATGCCGCATTGTTTCATCTCTTGCAGCAATGTTGGTAAATCAGGACGAATGGATGAATGACGCAACGATACTGTGTAACCTTGCATTAACCGTTTATATACATCGTTCCCTATCATCGCCTCATGATCCGCATCTACCCCAAACAGTTTCATTTTCGTTAACGTGCGGTCTGAAGCCCCCGGAAAATGCCCTTCTACTTTTTTACCAAGTTTCTTCGCCTCTTGCATCCAATGAAGAACGAAATCGTCTCCCTCTAGCAGTTTAGGCCATCCAGTCAATTCACCAACTTGTAAGACAGCGTCATTTTCGATCCATGCTTTCATGTTTCGGTATGAGAAAAGATGTTCTTCTCCATCCATTTCTGTTTGCGGATCAAGCCGACACCACCAGTACATCGTCACCGGTTGTTTTTCCATCGCCGCTAAAAAAGAAAACGCTTTCTTTTTTGTCAACTGCAAAAAAAGAAATAAGTTATCATTAATGAGTGTTGTTGTACCAAACTGAGCTGCATATTCCGCTAACGTCTGGGGATTATATAACTGAAACGGGTGAGCATGAGGCTCAATGTAACCAGAAACGAGCATACGATTCGTACAATCAACGACTTCGCATGCGTCCAACTGCTTCGGCTTATTCGGACCGACATATACAATTCGGTCATCGCAAATCCATACGTTTCCTTGCATCCATTGACGCAAGTATGGATGTAAATATGTTGCGTTCAATAATACTTTCGTCGGCGCTTGCCTCCCATCAACAATCGCAACATGTTCACGAATTTGTTCGCTTTTCCATCGATACCGTTTTTCTATCATGAGCGCTTTCCTCCTAAATCGTACCATCATCTATACACATTTTAACGGATGAAAGCGAATTTCACAAACAAAAAGGAGAGATAACATGAAACAAAACATCGGTATAATCAATGCGATGATTCGCATCACATGCGGATTTACGATGCTTGCTTGGGCAACTGCCAATCTTTCCCGCAAGCCATGGCGGGAATCGTATCTTTGGATGATCATGCTCGCTGCCATGAAAATTGCGGAAGGGATTGTTCGTTTCTGCCCTGTGATGGCATTGTTCGAACGATATCAATGTCATTGTGAACAAGATCATGAACGAGAAAACGCCGTTCCGATTGAACCAGTTAACCCTTCATAACAACACCCCCTTGTACGTGTACAAGGGGGTAAAAAGGAGAGAACGAATATGATAACGGAATACATGACAGACACATTCTTTATTCTCATTCTTTTAATTGGTAGCATTGTTGCGCTTAGTTTTGTATATATTCGCAAGAGGCGCGTGCGATAGCTTTATGACCAATATCGCGACGATAAAACAACTTATCGCACTCAATATATTGTATTTGTTCATAAACAAGACGTTGTGCTTCTTTTAACGTTTTTCCACCCGCCACAACGAGAAGCACTCGTCCCCCGTCCGTTGCCCACTCGTCATTTACACGCTTTGTACCAGCGTGAAAAACTTGTGCTTTCGTGATTCGTTCTAATCCCCGAATGATCGCTCCTTTTTCATATTGATCTGGATACCCTTTCGCAGCTAAAACGACGCCAAGGGTAGCTTCGTCGCTCCAATGCAACGTAACAGGCTTATCGTCTAAAAGTGAAACGATGACTTCAACAAGATCGTTTTGCAAACGCGGCAAAATGACTTGTGCTTCAGGGTCACCAAACCGTGCATTAAATTCGATGACTTTTGGTCCTTCTTCCGTCGCAATCAACCCAGCGTACAAAAATCCTGTAAATGGACAACCTTCTTCTTTTAACGCCTTGACTGTCGGTTTGACGATCTTTTCCATCGCATCGTGAACGATCTGTTCGCTTATTTGCGGCACAGGAGAATACGCCCCCATTCCTCCCGTGTTCGGACCTTGATCATCATCGAACGCTCGCTTATGGTCTTGGGCAATAACCATCGGATATACACGTTCTCCATGTACAAATGTCATAAGCGAAAATTCTTCGCCTTGTAAATATTGCTCAATGACAACTTGTCCCCCCGCTTCACCAAACTTTTTGGCAACCATAATGTCATGCAAAGCATGGAGCGCCTCTTCAACTGTCATCGCCACCGTTACCCCTTTTCCTGCTGCAAGCCCATCCGCTTTAATGACAATCGGAGCCCCTTGTTCGTGCACATATTGTACAGCTTCATCATACTTTGTAAATGTCGCATAGCTCGCTGTCGGGATGTTGTATTTTTTCATCAAATCTTTCGCAAATGCTTTGCTTCCTTCAATTCGCGCCGCCTGCTGTTTTGGACCAAAAATGCGTAATCCTTCCCTTTCGAAACGATCAACTACTCCTGCCAATAGGGGTGCTTCCGGTCCAACAATCGTTAAATCAATCGCTTCTTTTTTCGCCCATTGTACAAGCGCTTCGACGTCAGTCTCTAAAATTGGAACGCGCGTAGCGATTGCATTCATTCCATCGTTTCCTGGAGCCACGTATATGTGGGTCACGAGCGGGCTTTGTGCTACTTTCCATGCAAATGCATGCTCTCGGCCACCACGACCTATAATGAGCACTTTCATCGGTTGCTTCCCCCTTAATGTTTAAAATGGCGAACGCCTGTAAATACCATCGCTATTCCATATTCATTAGCTTTTTGAATCGAATCTTCGTCACGAATGGATCCACCCGGCTGAATGATCGCTGTCACCCCTGCCTGAGCAGCTGTTTCAACTGTATCACTCATCGGGAAAAATGCGTCGGAAGCTAATACCGCTCCTTTAGCTTTCTCTCCCGCTTGTTCAATCGCAATGCGAGCAGCCCCAACACGATTCATTTGTCCAGCGCCAACGCCAATCGTCATGCCATTTTTCGCTAAAACAATTGCATTCGATTTTACATGTTTAACAACGCGCCAAGCAAACGTTAAATTCGCCCACTCCTCTTCCGTCGGCTGTCTTTCAGTGACTACTTGGACATTCGCATCATCAATCGTGTATGTGTCTTCATCTTGAACGAGCAGTCCACCGCGTACGGATACGACAAATGGCTCTTGTTTTCGCTCTGCTTGAAAATCAACCGTTAGCAATCGAATATTTTTCTTTCTCGTTAAAAGTGCAAGTGCTTGTTCTGTAAACGACGGGGCAATGATGATTTCTAAAAAAATGTCGTTTAGCTGTGTCGCTGTTTGTTCATCGACTTCACGATTAAGTGCCACAATGCCGCCAAAAATGGACGTTGGATCGGCTTCATAAGCTTTTTGAAACGCTTCGGCAATCGTTTCACCGACACCCACTCCGCACGGATTCATATGTTTTACTGCCACCGCTGCCGGCTCATTAAACTCCGCAACGATTTGCAACGCTGCGTTTGCGTCATTAATGTTGTTGTAAGATAGCTCTTTTCCGTGCAGCTGCTTCGCGGTCGCAATGGAAAATGGTGAACGGAGCGGCTTTTCATAAAATGCAGCTGTTTGATGCGGATTTTCTCCATATCGCAACGACTGTTTTTTTACAAAAGTCATCGTCATCGTTTCCGGATATGTTTCTCCGACGATGTCCGTTAAATATTGGGCAATCATCGCATCGTAAGCTGCAGTATGGCGAAATACTTTTGCAGCTAACGCCCGTCTTGTTTCAAGTAACACTTCACCATATTGTTTCAACTGTTCAATTACTAAATGATAATCGTTCGGATCGACAATAGCGGTCACATACGCATGGTTTTTCGCTGCTGCTCTGAGCATCGTCGGACCGCCGATATCAATATTTTCAATTGCTTCCATAAGCGAGACGTTCGGCTTTGCAATCGTTTCTTGAAATGGATACAAGTTCACAATAACAAAGTCAATTGGTGTAATGGCATGTTCCTTTAATTGCTGCGCATGCGCTTCATCTTCCCGAACAGCTAACAGCCCACCATGAATATGTGGATGAAGAGTTTTCACACGACCATCTAAAATTTCTGGAAAGTTTGTTACCTCTGAAATACTTGTTACTGGAATGCCATGTTCCGCTAATACGCGCTTTGTGCCGCCCGTTGAAATGATTTCCACCCCAAGCTCCGCTAATTGCTTAGCGAATGTAACGATTCCTTTTTTATTTGACACGCTAATGATTGCTCGTTTCTTCATCGCTTGTACTCCCTTTCTCCGTCAACAATTGTTGAATGACTTGTGGATACAACGTATGCTCGATTTCATGAATACGACGTTCGATGCTCTCAAGCGGCTCACCGTCATGAATGTATAACGCCCGTTGAGCGATGATCGGCCCTGTGTCCATTCCTTCATCAACGTAATGAACGGTCACACCTGTAACCTTTACGCCATATCGATACGCTTGCCCGATCGCGTCTTTACCTGGAAAAGCAGGCAAAAGTGACGGGTGAATATTGATGATTTTGTTCGGATAAGCCTGTAAAAGTGTAGGACCGATCAGTCGCATATATCCCGCTAAAACAATCCAATCCACACCTCGTTCGCGCAACTGTTGTAAAATCTCACGCTCAAAACGCTCTTTCGATTCATATTGTTTCGGATGAAAAACAAATGACGGCACGTGTTCGCGAATAGCCCGTTCAATGACTTTTGCGTGCGGTCGGTCACATACAAGAAGCGCTACATCTACTTGTATTTCTCCTTTTTTTGCCGCATCGACAATCGCTTGAAAGTTCGTTCCGCTCCCCGACGCAAAAATAGCTATTCGCTTCATTCGATCTTTCCTCCCGCAAACGATACACCCGTTCCTTCCTTTATCCGACCGATCACATACACTTGCTCTCCAAACGATTCAAGCAACTGCACAACGTCTGGCACAACGTCGCTATCGACAGCCATAACAAAACCAATTCCCATATTAAAGATATTAAACATTTCCGTTCGTTGCAGCTTCCCGTGTTGCTGCAGGAAATTAAAAATCGGTGGAATCGGCCATGAGCCGTAGTCTATCTCCGCTTGTAATCCTTTTGGCAACATGCGCGGAATATTTTCAATAAACCCGCCCCCTGTAATATGAGCCATTCCTTTTACACGAAATTGTTTCAATGCTTCCAGTACGGCGCGAACGTAAATGCGCGTAGGAGTTAACAGCTCTTCACCAAGCGGATGGGGAAACGGCTCGTATATGTCATCTAATCGCAAGTCGGCATCCTTTATAATTTTTCTCACGAGCGAATAGCCGTTGCTATGCAAACCGCTCGATGCAAGACCAATGAGCACATCCCCTGGGACAATCCCATCCCCTGTAACTACTTTGTCTTTTTCTGCCACACCAACTGCAAATCCAGCTACGTCATATTCATCTTCACTATACATGCCTGGCATTTCTGCCGTTTCCCCGCCGATAAGCGCACACCCTGCTTCGACACATCCATCTGCTATTCCTTTGACGATATGTTCAATTTTTTCTGGAATCGCTTTTCCACAGGCGATGTAGTCAAGGAAAAAGAGCGGCTCCGCCCCTTGTACGACGATATCGTTGACGCACATCGCCACACAATCGATACCAATCGTGTCGTGGCGGTCGAGCTTGAAAGCAAGCATTAGTTTTGTTCCTACTCCGTCCGCTCCTGATATGAGTACTGGTTGTTTATATCCAAGTGAAGAAAGGTCAAACATTCCTCCAAAACCACCTAAACTTCCTAACGCACCGATTCGGGCAGTTTTGGCGACATGTTTTTTCATTCGCTCGACCGCTTCATAGCCAGCTTCAATATTCACACCGGCTTGTTTGTACGCATGTGCCAACGTACTCCCCTCCTATCTTCGTCGGATATTGTCCTGTAAAACAAGCTAAACATTGACCACAGCTCGGCGAATCATCTGGGCGCCCAATTGCTTGCAGCAGCCCTTTTTGACTTAAAAAAGCGAGCGAATCTGCTTCGATGAGCTGGCGAATCTCTTCTACTGTATGTGTAGCAGCAATAAGCTCTTCTTTTGTCGATGTATCAATACCGTAAAAACATGGGTGAGTAATGGGTGGAGAGCTAATGCGCACGTGTACTTCCGTCGCTCCAGCTTCCCGAAGCATACGTACGATGCGCTTGCTTGTCGTCCCGCGTACGATAGAGTCATCAACCATAACGACACGCTTGCCAGCTACAACCCCACGAACAGGTGACAATTTCATCTTTACACCTTGTTCGCGGAGAGCTTGAGACGGTTGGATGAACGTTCGCCCAACATATCGATTTTTAATTAGCCCTAATTCGTACGGAATACCCGTCGCTTCCGCATAGCCGATCGCAACAGAAATGCTTGAGTCGGGCACACCTGTCACCACATCCGCTGCAACAGGGGCTTCAACGGCCAACTGCTTCCCTAGATTTTTCCGTGCTGTATGAATATTAATGCCATCAACGTTGCTATCGGGACGGGCAAAATAAATATATTCCATGCTACAAATCGAACGGGAAACTTTAGGGGCAAAACGCTCGGAACGAACGCCTTGTTTATTAATCATAATGAGCTCCCCTGGCTCAACCTCCCGTTCATATGTGGCACCAATGACATCAAACGCACACGTTTCCGATGCGACGACATATGCCTCGCCTAAACGACCTAACGACAGAGGGCGAAAACCATGCGGATCAAGGGCGATATACATTTCGGTTTCCGTTAAAATAAGAAAAGCGAAGGCACCCCGCAAATGCGTTAATGCTTCTTTAATTCGCTCTTTTAAAATGGGCTCTTGACTCCGTTTAATTAAGTGGGCGAGTACTTCAGTATCTGATGTCGTTTGAAAAATGCTTCCTCGTTGTTCTAAACGGAGACGAAGCTCATCGGCATTCACTAAATTTCCGTTGTGCGCAAGCGCTAAACTGCCGCCTTGTGAGCGAAACAAAAGCGGTTGAACGTTCGCGTACCCGCCCCCACCAGCAGTAGAGTAACGGACGTGGCCGATGGCGGCCATGCCCGTTAATTTTTCTAACTCTCCGCGACTAAACACTTCTGTTACTAAGCCAAGTCCTTTATGAAACTGTAGCGTTCCGTTACCTCCGACAACAATGCCTGCCCCTTCCTGACCGCGGTGTTGTAGACTGTGCAGCCCATAATACGTCAACGTCGCTGCTTCGTCGTGTCCCCAAATGCCGAAAATCCCACACTCTTCGTTTAGTCCTTTGATTTCAACAAGCATGGAATAGCTCCTTTCCATACATTTCGCATTGTTTCTACTGAAACACGGATGATACACGTGTCCCCATTCGTCACATGAAGCATTTCATCGTTCGTCACTTCCCCAATACATACCGCTTGAACGAGCTGTTCAAACGCTTGACGATGTTCTTTTTTGACAGAAACGATAAAGCGTGATTGTGTTTCACTAAACAATTCCGCAACAACATCACCTTCGATTGCTACATACGCACCTAAACCATTTGTGTTCATTAAACATTCGGCAAGCGCAACCGCCAAGCCACCTTCCGATATGTCGTGCGCTGATGCTACTACTCCAGCTCGGATCGCGGCAAGAAGCTGTTGTTGTCGCGCCGCCTCCACATGTAAATCAATCGTTGGAGCTTTTCCAAAAATGCGACCAGTCAACCACTTTTGCAGCTCACTTCCGCCAAATTCTCGCTTGGCCTCTCCAATGACATAAATGAAGTCACCTGGTTGTTTAAATGACTGCGTTGTAATATGGTTGATATCCTCAACAACGCCGACCATACCGACAATTGGTGTCGGATAAATGGCTTCGCCGTTCGTTTCATTATAAAGCGATACGTTTCCGCTAATGACAGGTGTTTCAAGAACACGACACGCTTCGCTCATTCCTTCTACCGCTTTCTCTAGTTGCCAAAAAATTTCAGGTTTCTCCGGGTTCCCAAAATTTAAACAATCAGTTACCGCAAGTGGTTGAGCACCAGAACAAACAATATTGCGCGCCGCCTCTGCAATCGCGATTTTTCCACCAATGACCGGATCTAAATATACGTAACGAGAATTGCAATCAGTCGTCATCGCTAACGCTTTATTTGTGCCGCGAATGCGCAACACAGCCGCATCAGAGCCTGGCGCAACAACCGTATTTGTCCGCACCATATAATCGTATTGCTCATATACCCATTCTTTACTTGCAATCGTCGGCTGACTTAATAATGAAAGCAACGTTTCTTCATAATCGTTAATCGTCGGTACGTACTCAATCGTTTGAAACTCACGATAATATGCTGGTTCTTGCGATGGCTTATGATATACAGGGGCATCTTTAGCAAGCGCATCAACCGGAATTTCAGCAACGACTTCTCCGCGGTGATACAAACGTAACATTTGATCATTTGTTACGCGACCAATCGCTTTCGCCTCGAGCCCGTATTTAGCAAATACATCTATAATTTCTTGTTCACGACCCTTTTGAACGACGAGAAGCATGCGCTCTTGCGACTCAGACAACATCATCTCATACGGTGTCATTCCTGTTTCGCGTTGTGGTACAAGATCTAAATTTAGCTCAATACCAGAGCCTGCCTTGCTCGCCATTTCGGCTGATGAACTTGTCAAACCTGCAGCACCCATATCTTGCATCCCAATGAGCGCATCAGAATGAATCACTTCTAAACAAGCCTCAAGAAGCAATTTTTCCATAAACGGATCACCAACTTGAACAGCTGGGCGCTTTTGTTCAGATTGTTCCGTTAATTCTTCCGATGCAAACGTCGCTCCATGAATGCCGTCGCGCCCTGTTTTGGCACCGACGTACATCACTGTGTTTCCAACGCCTGCCGCGATTCCTTTTTGAATCTCTTCATGGCGAATCATTCCGACACACATCGCATTTACAAGCGGGTTTCCTTCGTACGCTGCATCAAATTGCACTTCTCCTCCAACCGTCGGAATGCCGACGCAATTTCCGTATCCAGCAATACCTGCGACGACGCGCTCAAATAAATATTTCACGCGCGGTGACGTTAATTCCCCAAACCGAAGCGAGTTTAACAATGCAATTGGTCGCGCGCCCATCGAAAATACATCGCGAATAATCCCTCCAACTCCTGTCGCTGCCCCTTGGTACGGTTCAATCGCAGATGGATGGTTATGGCTTTCAATTTTAAAGGCGACAGCTAATCCGTCTCCAATATCGACAATGCCTGCCCCTTCTCCCGGTCCTTGAAGCACGTGTTTTCCTTCTGTCGGAAACTTTTTTAACACAGGTTTCGAATTTTTATAGCTGCAATGTTCCGACCACATAACCGAGAAAATGCCTGTTTCCGTATAATTCGGTAAACGTCCAAGAATGCGCTCAACCATCGCAAACTCTTCGTCCGTTAACCCCATTTCTCGATATAACTTTTGCTCTTTAATTATCGTTGGACTTGGCTCAAGTAGTAACGACATGTGCGTCCCTCCAATATGTCACGATTGATTGAAACAGTTTTAACCCGTCAGCTCCCCCAAGCAAATGATGAACAGCCCGCTCCGGATGAGGCATCATTCCAAGTACATTCCCTTTTTCGTTCACGATGCCTGCAATGTTTTGCAAACTGCCGTTCGGATTTTCTCCCTCATAACGAAAAACGATTCGGTTGTTCGCAATAAGCTGCTGCAATGTGTGCTCATCACAGTAATAATTTCCTTCTCCATGGGCAATCGGAATCGTAATAATTTCCCCACGCTCATATTGGGATGTAAACATCGTTTCATTATTTTCGACACGAAGTTTTACCGGGCGGCAAATAAACGTTAACGTATGGTTGCGCCGCATCGCCCCGGGAAGCAATCCTGCTTCTAATAAAATTTGAAATCCGTTACATACACCTAAAATCGGTTTCCCTTCGTCTGCTGCTTTTTTGATCGCTTTCATGACGTTGGAAAAGCGCGCAATCGCTCCAGATCGTAAATAATCCCCGTATGAAAAACCACCTGGCAAAAGAATAGCATCAAACTCATCTAAACTTTCCGCATCATGCCAAACGTATTCAACATCTTCCCCTAATTCATCCGCAATCGCATGATACATGTCGACATCACAGTTGGAACCCGGAAATACGATGACCGCAAATTTCACTGAACGACGACCTCCTCAATATCATAGCGATAATCTTCAATGACCGTATTTGCCAATAACTTTTCGCACATATCTTTCACGAGTTCATCTATGTCGCGGTCACTTTTTTCTACCGTTAACTCCATGAACTTTCCAATACGCACATCTTGCACCTCATGATAACTTAAGCTATGAAGCGCTCCTTTTACAGCATTTCCTTGCGGGTCTAATACATTTTCACGCAATGTGACATACACTTTTACTTTGTACATGATAATCCTCCTAATCGTTGTAAAAGTTTCGTATATGTTTCTGTTAAGTCGCCTAAATCGCGACGAAATACGTCTTTATCGAATTTTTCTTTCGTGTGTACATCCCATAATCGACACGTATCTGGGGAAATTTCATCCGCTAGTAGCACCGCTCCCGTTTCTTCCCTTCCAAACTCTAATTTGAAATCAACGAGCTGTAAGTCACATGAGCGGAATAAAGACGTTAAAACATCGTTTACGCGTAACGCTGTTTGTTTCATGTACACAAGCTCATCACGGGAGGCGAGTGACAACAGGGCGATATGATCTTCCGTTAAGAGGGGGTCGCCTAAATCGTCGTTTTTGTAGTAAAATTCTACAAGTGGTTTTTCAAGTACCGTTCCTTCCTCAAGACCAGTACGCTTCGACAAACTCCCAGCGACAATATTGCGGACAACGACTTCAAGGGGTATGATCGTCACTCGTCGCACAAGCTGTTCTGTATCGGATATTTTACGGATAAAATGATTATTTACACCTGCTTCATGCAACAAGAAAAATAGTAAACTCGTAATTTCGTTATTTAATCGTCCTTTTCCGCTAATCTTTGCTTTTTTTTCACCGTTAAATGCAGTTGCCTCATCTTTATATTTAATCCATAATACACCCTCTTCGTTCGTCGCATACACTTTCTTCGCCTTTCCTTCATACAGAAGGTGTTGCTTTTCCATGTTCTCTCCCCCAGTTATACAGAATATTAGGAAATTTTCGTGTACAGGTAAGGACGGCGCCTTACCTATTGCAAGCCAAGTCGCTCGAAAATCGTGTCGACATGCTTTAAGTGATAGTTGTAGTCAAAGCAATCAGCAATTTGGTCTTTCGTTAAACGACTTGTAATCACTTCGTCTGCTTCAATTAACGAGCGAAACGGCACTTGTTTTTCCCATGCTTCCATCGCTTTTGGCTGCACGAGATCGTACGCTTCCTCACGCGTCATCCCCGTGTCAATGAGCGCTAGCAACACGCGCTGAGAATAAATAAGCCCGAGGGTACGATCCATATTTTTCTTCATATTGTCTGGAAACACCGTTAAGTTTTTTACGATATTCGTAAAACGATTCAGCATGTAGTTTAAAGCAATCGTTGCATTCGGCAAAATAATGCGTTCGGCTGATGAGTGAGAAATATCGCGTTCATGCCAGAGCGGCACGTTTTCGTATGCTGTTAACATATAACCGCGAATGACACGCGCCATTCCTGTCATGTTTTCTGAGCCGATCGGATTGCGCTTGTGCGGCATGGCTGACGACCCTTTTTGCCCTTTTGCGAAAAACTCCTCTACTTCACGCGTTTCACTTTTTTGCAATCCGCGAATTTCAACAGCAAACTTTTCGATCGATGTCGCAATTAAAGCGAGCGTCGCCATATAATGAGCATGACGGTCACGCTGCAACGTTTGCGTTGAAATTGGTGCAGGCTGTAAACCGAGCTTTTCACATACGTACTGCTCAACAAACGGATCAATGTTTGCATACGTACCGACTGCGCCAGAAATTTTTCCGACGCGCACCGTTTCTGCTGCTTGCTTAAAACGTTCTAAGTTGCGTTGCATTTCAGCATACCAAAGCGCCAATTTTAATCCAAACGTCGTAGGCTCGGCATGTACACCATGCGTTCGTCCCATCATGACCGTATATTTATGCTCAATCGCTTTTTCTTTTAACACCGCGATAAAGTTTTCTAAATCGCGCAATAAAATGTCATTTGCTTGTTTTAGTAAATACGACAATGCGGTATCAACAACATCCGTAGACGTCAATCCGTAATGTACCCACTTTCGTTCCTCGCCTAACGTCTCTGATACAGCACGAGTAAAGGCAACGACATCATGACGCGTCTCTTCCTCGATTTCTTTAATGCGTTCAATGCGAAACGATGCGTTTTGACGAATTTTTTCAACATCTTCTTTCGGAATAACTCCTAATTCCGACCATGCTTCACATGCTAAAATTTCGACTTCTAGCCAAGCACGAAAACGGTTTTCTTCCGTCCAGATTGCACCCATCTCTGGTCGTGTGTAACGTTCAATCATACGTTCATCCTCCGATCTGTCCAAATCGCAAATTCATCTATTTTTCGTTGGATCGCATCGACATCATCAGCTAACCATGTCACATGTCCCATCTTTCGCTTCAGCTTCGCTTCCTTTTTTCCATAAAAGTGGACGTGGGCGTCACGAAATTGGGCGATGTTTTGGATGACTGCATCCACATGCTCTCCTAAAATGTTGACCATAATTGTGGGTTTGAGCAACTCTGTGCTGCCAAGCGGCCAATTGCAAATGGCACGAATGTGCTGATGAAATTGCGATGTGATACAACCGTTTATTGTATAATGACCTGAGTTGTGTGGTCTAGGGGCAAGTTCATTGACATATAACTGCCCATCTTCTGTTAAAAACATTTCAATGGCTAGTGTGCCGACAAGTTGAAATGTTTCCGCTAATCGTCTAGCATACATCTCCGCCTGCGCAATGGTTTTCTGGCTAACTTGGGCCGGGGCAATCGTTTGATGCAAAATATTATCGCGATGAATGTTCTCGACAACAGGAAACAGCTCTATTTCACCAGAAACGCTACGCACAACGATAATAGATAACTCCTTCACAAATGGAACCCATGCTTCCAATACACATTCACCGTAAGCGAGCAGCGAGCGCGCCTCGTGAATATCATCTAAACAACGGATGACCACTTGCCCTTTTCCATCATACCCTCCACGACATGTTTTCAATACAGCCGGAATGCCGATCTCCTCAATCGCCCGTTCCAATTGTTCTTCTTCCAGTATGGGACGATAAGGGGCAACAGGCAACCCGGCAGACTGAACTGCCCGTTTTTCTTTCCAACGATGCTGTGTAATAGAAAGCAGCTCGCTTCCTTGTGGCACATATCCCTTCTCTACTAATCGATTCAACGCATCAGCATCAATATTTTCAAACTCATATGTCACAACATCGCTCACTTCGGCTAAATGACGTAACGCTTCTTCATCGCTATACGAAGCGACAATTTCAATGTCAGCCACTTGAGCACAAGGCGATTGCGGAGTAGGATCAAGAACCGCTACGAAAAATCCCATCTCTTTTGCAGCGATCGCCATCATTCTCCCTAACTGACCTCCGCCAATAATACCAATCGTTTGCCCCGGTACAATCACTTTACTCAAGCTGATCACTACTTTCTATCACCTGTTTTCGAATTGCCTCACGCCGCATCCGCAATGCATCCATGTACGCCGAATCGTGCGTTCCGAGAATCGATACTGCAAGCAATGCCGCATTGACGGCACCTGCTTTTCCGATAGCCACTGTCGCTACTGGCACCCCTCCGGGCATTTGGACGATAGACAGCAACGAATCAAGACCATTTAGCGTTTTAGACATAACCGGAACACCAATAACAGGCAACGTTGTTTTAGCTGCTACCATCCCCGGCAAATGAGCAGCTCCCCCTGCTCCAGCGATAATGACTTTAATTCCACGCTCTTCAGCTGTTTCGGCATATGCAAACATAAAGTCAGGTGTACGATGGGCCGAAACAACTTTTTTTTCAAACGGAATATGAAATTCTTCTAATATATCACATGCATGACGCATCGTTTCCCAGTCTGATTGACTTCCCATAATAACAGCTACAAGTGGCCGCATGTATATTCACCCTCCTTATTATCCATTCAGAAAAAAATCCAGAACGACGCCCCTCGATCATAAGGGAAAGCATCGTTCTGGACATATTTCGCCCATTGGGTGAAAAAAGCCAATAAGATCCTTTCCCTCATAGTCCAATAATTTACGGTTATTGGGTAGAGACTTTTGGGCCATATTCCCAAAATTATATGAGGGTTCAACAACGTATTCATTTATCTTCATCTTACCAGTCATTTTTCAATCATGTCAACATAAAATCGAACATTTTTACAAACAAAATAATTAATGTTCGGTTTTTACTTAAAAATCACCATTCCATCTCTTTCACCATATAGTAAAAAGAAAAAGAGAAAGGGGAGAAGCTTATGGATTGGACAAAGCAATGGGAAGCCTTTTTCACTCATCCATTTTGGAACTCATCAAATTCCTTTTCTTCCTATTCATCAGGCATCAATATGTATCGTCGTGATAATGAGCTACTTGTCGTCGCAGCGATCCCAGGGTTAGCACATGTACACGATGCAGAAGTGTACATTCATTATAATACATTAGAAATTAAAGCAAATGTTCAATTGCAATTTGAAGGGTTTGAACTAATTGAAGAGGGAATTACACAAGAACCTTTTGAACGAGAGATACAACTTCCTTTTCCTGTAGGAGAAAAAGTGGAAGCTGTGTACGAGAACGGACTGCTATTTGTTCATCTTCATCGTCTCGTCCCTGATCATATAAAAAGGAAGGTGGACATTAAATAAAAAATGAGCTAACCGATATAGGTTAGCTCTTCACTATGGGGGAGAGGATTGTAAAAGCGTTAAACGCAAATACATGGACAAAAAAAGTTAGAGAACAAAACGGAGATGCTCTCTAACTTGCTATGTCCGCCCGGCAACGTCCTACTCTCGCAGGCGGTGTCCCGCCAACTACCATCGGCGCTG